>CAYFVX010000175.1:0-7568 GCA_964346425.1 uncultured Chloroflexaceae bacterium
GCGTGCATGTTTTGCCCGTTTGCAAGCGGAACTTGCAGCGGGGTGAACCCCGCCGAGAGGGGGAGTGGTGTTTTTTTGCGGCGTAGCCGCAAAAAACACCACTCCCCACTGAGCTTTCAGGACTGTTCTTCGGTCAAGAACCAGCGATCATTGGCTTCAAGGACGGGCATTGCCTCGCTATAGTTTCCAAGAACCTGGGAGAGTGGGTACTTCTGATCACGCAAGAGAGTCTGGGTACCATTTGGCTCGATGCGTATAGTTCTGACTTGCAGCTCTCCCTCCACCAGTCGTACCAGTGCCCTGCCGTCTTTCTGCTGTTCAGTAACGATATCTTCATACAGCACAGCAACGACTATATGCTGGTTTGCTTCAAGGTTTTCCAGGTCGTTGGCGAAACGGGTCAGCATAGAACCAATCTGCGCACGCTGGTCCATACGTTCGGTGGGGGGAAAGTAGTTTGACAGGCGCAAGGCCCAGAGTTCACGCGTCTCTTGTTCGGTAATATCGGGATATTGCAGCGCACTGTTGAGATCGGTAAAAAAGCCCCGGACTACTGCTTCCGGACTTTCCCCGCCCACATTAGTATCCTCCAACGCTTCGACGGGCATGCCACACCCACTGAGCAAGAGAATCAGGAACACAGTCGGGAGTGACAAAAGACGAGCCGAGGCGCATGAACTCCAGGAGAAAAGATGTGGGGAATACTGCTTTAAGCTTGCCATAGTTCTTTCTGTATCCTGATTCATGCCATGTTCGGGTGAACAGTTGAGAAAACCGGTACGATAAAGCACATTGCAGTCGCTCATCACTCATCACTCGTCACTGGTATCAGGCGTGTTCTATTTTATCCAGCACCGCATTCCATTTTTTCATGCGTTCTGGATTGCCGCCAGAGTCGGGATGGTGCAGGCGGGCCATAGCTTTGCGTATGGCTCTGGCTTCCGCTTCGGTGATGTTTTCGATGCCGAGCATTTTACTTATATACTCTGGTTGCTCTTCTAATTCCTGAATGGTGCGTTGCGCACGGTTTTTCCATGCGTCACGTTCTATTTCCAGCGCGGCATTTTCGCGCATCGTTTCCGTGATTGTCGCGACCATTTTAGCATGGGCCCGAGTGGCTTCGGCTGCGGCTTCCTGGGCTTTTTTGAGCTGACGAAGCAATGAGCGATTTTGTGCCTGGACCGCCTCAAGTTCTTGCTGGAGTACGCTACATTTCTGATCAGTTGGAATACCGTTATCTGCTGCTGGTAACGTCAAATCTCTCATGGGTTGGACACTCCGGTCATTCAGGTTGTCTGATTCCTGAAAACCAGAAGCATGGTGTTTCTGGTCAATAAACTCTGGTATCTATGCATTATAACACACGTCGTTCACATAGCACCACCGGTTACAGATTGGGGTTAATTCCAGGCGAGGTTTTTGCGTGTTTGCCAGTAGTCCGCTGGTTCTTCTGCCAGCCCAGCCAGTTCCTGCGCAAGCTCATCATTCCAGGGGATAGTCAATGCTCGCAGATTGGATTCCAGGTGTTCCTTCTTTGCTGCACCACTTAACACGACATCTACCCACGGCTGCGCCAGCACAGCCGCCAGTGCCAGTGCATCCACGGTCGTGAGCAAGCGTTCTGCGTGGAGCGTTAGAAACTCCATGTTTTGCTGGTCTTGTTCAGTGGCATCGGCGCGGGAAGTCAGGCGACCATTGGCAAGGGCTTCTTTGATGATGACGCCCAGACCAGCCTGGTGCGCTTCTTGCAGGGCAGAACCTGCTGAGGTTTCCAGCAGATTCCATGTGGCTTGCACACTGTCAAAAAGTTTTTCGCCGTTGACTTCAATCTCAAGCGCACGACGGATAATCTGTGCCTGGTGCTCACCGCTCACGGTCAACCCAATGAACATGCCGTTACTTTTCAGGCGGGCCAGTTCACCCAGCACATCTGGTGAATCCAGGACGCCGCTTTCCAGGGTAGCCGAGTGGATCTGGTAGAGGGACAGGTAGTCTCCCAGATTTTGCTGGCTCTCTTCCCATTGTTGTTTGAGCACCGCCAGCGAATGTTCTTTTACTTCATGAACCTCGGCATCAACCTGCCAGTTCGCCGTGTAGGTGTAGCCCCACTTTGAGCCAATCGTGGCATGATCGGTTGAGAGGTGGCGTGCGCTGAGCCAGTCGCCGAGAAACTGCTCACCGCGTCCGTAAGAGCGGGCAACATCAAAATAGCGGATGCCGGCCAGCCACGCAGCATCCAACACCGCATGCGCATGTTTTTCCATTGCTTCTACTTCATAGGAGTGTTCCAGATCATCCGCATGTCCCAGGTTGATATAGCCAGGTCTTCCGAGTGCTGCCAGTCCCAATCCGATAGGCGTAACGACCAGACCAGTCGAACCAAGCGCACGAAGTTGCATAGTATCCTTCCTTGTTTTCTTCTTCCTCACATAATACCATGTTCGTCTGATGACGTATGAAACGCAGAGACGCAGGAGAATAGAGCCATCTGTGTTCATCTGTGTTCATCTGTGGTAAAAGTCATTATCCAAATTTGCTATTAAAACCCTTGCGGGAAACTGCATGGGTGTTGTTGCACGATCCGTGCCAGATGACGGATGATGGGTAAAGCATGGGTGTTTCCCTGCCTATGTTGCTGCTCTTTGTCTTTTCTGCTATCATCTTTGCAATGTGGACGGGAGATGTATGTCCACTATCTTTGCACGTTTTCCTGGTTTGTCAAGTTGAAGGAAGAGCGTAACGGTTCAGAAGTGGGAGAAGAGCCTCGTGCAAAGGCGCAAAGAGCCGGGCAGGGCTGGAACCACGAATACCACGAATATCACGAATAGCTATCCATTGCCTGCGCTGCATGTGTTTTCCTGCGAATGTGAACAGTTACGGAAGAGCAGAAACGCGAGAAATCTCTTTGGGTATCGGCAGTTTTTTGCGGTAGCAGAATGAGCTTCATTGGGGATAAGTTCTCATCCCCCTTTGCAGGTAAACATGCGGGACGACTATGACCGCGAGTCACGAGCAGCATAAAACCCGTGCCCAGGAACAACTGCCAGACCCGGTGTGCTGTGGTATCATCACCGTGAGTGATAGCCGCACCGCCGAGGTTGATACGAGTGGGAACCTGGTGCGTCATCTGCTGGAGCAGGCGGGGCATACGGTCATACGTTCGGCAATCGTGCCGGATGATGCAGCGGCAATTACCGCACAATTGCAGGCGTTGATTGCAGAGGGCTGTCAGCTTGTGGTGACGAATGGCGGTACGGGGATTGCACGGCGCGATGTTACGTTTGAGGCGGTGGATGGATTGCTTGAAAAGCGGTTGCCGGGCTTTGGTGAGCTTTTCCGTATGCTCTCCTATCAGGAAATCGGCACGCCTGCTCTGCTTTCGCGTGCAACGGCTGGTACCTATCGCCAGACGCTCATTTTTTGCCTGCCGGGTTCAAGTGGTGCGGTCAGGCTGGCAATGGAGCAATTGATATTGCCAGAGCTGCTTCATCTGGTCTGGGAACTTCAACGTTGATGATATCAGGTTTGCTTGAATGGTTGAATAAACCGCCGGGACGCGCCAGGAACGCCAGGATTCGGGCAGAGTGATATGAACCCACAAAGACCACGAATACCACGATTTTTTTGCTGAGTAGTCTGGACAGAGATGGTGGTTTATGAGCGATGAGTTGTCCCTGACCCATCTGGATGATGCGGGCAATGCGCATATGGTAGATATTTCGGAAAAAGCGTTGACACAACGCGAAGCGATAGCCCGTGGCAGTGTTGCTATGCAGCCAGCAACTATTGATATGATTGTGGCTGGTGGTGTGCCAAAGGGAGACGTGTTTGCTGTGGCACGGGTAGCAGGGGTGATGGCTGCCAAGCAGACGTCTACACTGATTCCGCTCTGCCATCAGCTTGCATTGACCTATGTGGCGGTTACCTTGCAGGTAGATGAACAGTCCAGCCTGCTGCTGATAGAGGCAAAGGTGCGCACAAATGCCCAGACGGGCGTGGAGATGGAGGCTCTCACAGCGGTGAGTGTTGCGGCATTGACCGTCTATGATATGTGTAAGGGTGTGGATAAGACGTTGCGTATCGGCGATATTCACCTGGTTGAGAAGCAGGGTGGTTCAAAGGTATAAGGGACAGGGAGGGGGTAGCTCAAAGGGGGATGTTTTTGCGTCGTATTGCCATTTCCGGAAGCGTCAATACCTGCGGCAGATGTCCGATGCCTGTCCACGGTCTCCGGTCCAACATCTACGGTCCCTCTTGAAGGGAGCAGCAGGTGGGTAAGAACAGCACAAGGTGTAAAGAGAGGAAGTTTATGCAAACACAGAGCTACGAACATATCGAGTATACGGAACAGGGGCGGGTTGCGTTTGTGACGATGAATCGTCCCAAAAAACGGAATGCGCTCTCGGCGGACCATATGAGCGAATTGCTAACATGTGTCCGCACTATCGGGCAACGTAAGGATATATCGGTCGTCATCCTGCGTGGCAATGGGCCGGTCTTTTCTGCAGGGCATGACCTGAGCGAGATGCTTGACCAGGACATACCCTTTTATCGTCGTCTGTTTGAAATCTGCACCGATTTGATGGAAGGGTTGCAGGCTATTCCGCAGCCGGTGATTGCGCAGGTGCATGGTGTGGCAACGGCGGCTGGCTGTCAACTGGTGGCAAGCTGCGACCTGGCGGTGGCTGCCGAGGATGCACGTTTTGCAACGCCGGGTGTGCGCATTGGGCTTTTTTGCTCCACCCCGATGGTTGCGCTAAGCCGCGCTATTCCGCCCAAGAAAGCCCTGGAAATGTTGTTTACTGGTGATTTTATTTCGGCGGCCGAAGCACAGCAGTATGGGCTGGTCAATCAGGTGGTGCCTGTTGATGAGCTTGAGACGGCTACGCTTGCGTTGGCAGAGAAAATTTCTTCGTTTAGCTCCGAGGTGATTGGTCTGGGCAAGCAGACGTTCTATAAACAGCAGGGGATGATACAGCAGCAGGCATATGCGTATGCCCGCGAGACGATGGCATTTAATGCGACGTTTGCAGATGCACACGAGGGTATTCAGGCGTTTCTGGAGAAGCGGCAGCCGCGGTGGAGCGACCGTAGTGAGGAGCGATAATGATGGATGCACTGGTCGGCATTATTATGGGGTCTACTTCAGATTGGGAGACCATGCGGCACGCGGTTGAGACGCTGGAAGCCCTGGGGGTGCCGCATGAGGTGCGGGTGGTATCGGCCCATCGCACGCCGGACCTGTTGTTTGAATACGCGGGCAGTGCGGAAGAGCGTGGCCTTGAGGTGATAATCGCCGGGGCTGGCGGGGCTGCCCATTTGCCGGGCATGACCGCTGCGAAGACGACGGTTCCGGTGCTTGGCGTCCCTGTTGAGTCGCGTATGCTCAAGGGCATGGACTCGTTGCTGTCTATTGTGCAGATGCCGGCCGGGGTGCCGGTGGGCACGCTGGCTATCGGGCGGTCGGGGGCGGTGAATGCGGCATTGTTGGCAACGTCCATTCTGGCAAACAAGCATCCGCAGTTTCGCGAGGCTCTGCATACCTATCGCCACAATCAGACACAAAAAGTACTGGATCGGCCGGATCCGCGGGAAGAAGCTGTATGAATGAACGATGGATAGGGATACTGGGTGGCGGTCAACTGGGCCGCATGCTGGCCCTGGCTGGCTATCCGCTGGGGTTACGTTTTCGCATCTACGACCCGTACCCACACGCGCCAGCCGGCATGCTGGCGGAGCATATTGCGGCTGCCTATGATGATGTGGATGCGCTGCACCGTTTTGCCCAGGGGCTGGAGGTGGTGACTTACGAATTTGAGAATGTCCTCGTGCAAACTGCGCAACGATTACAACAGCAGTGCCCGGTCTATCCACCGCCCGTTGCGCTGGCAAAAGCACAGGACCGTCTGGTGGAGAAGCATTTTTTTCAGCAGGTAGGCATCCCCACCCCACCCTTTGCGGCAGTTGCCAGTCTGGATGAATTGGAAGCGGCCATTGGGCAGGTCGGGGGGCTACCAGCCGTGCTCAAGACGCGCCGCTGGGGCTACGATGGCAAGGGACAGGTGGTGCTGCATACCCAGGAACAGGTCGCCTCAGCCTGGGAGCATCTTGGGGGCGTTGCCTGTATTCTCGAACAGCTTGTTGCGTTTAAACGCGAAGTGTCTATTCTGGCGGTGCGGGGGCGCGATGGCTCCATTGTCTGCTACCCGCTGGTTGAGAATATCCACCAGCAGGGTATCTTGCATCGTTCACTGGCACCAGCCGCCAATGTGTCGGCCGCATTGCAGCAGCAGGCGGAAGCGTATGCGCGACGATTGGTGCAGGAACTGGACTATGTGGGGGTGGTAGCCCTTGAACTTTTCGAGACTGCGAATGGGTTGCTGGCAAATGAGATGGCACCCCGGGTCCACAACTCTGGACACTGGACCATTGAGGGGGCGCAGACCAGCCAGTTTGCCAACCATCTTCGCGCTATCATGGGGTTACCTTTGGGCACAACCGCAGCGACCGGGCAATGTGAGATGACCAACATTCTCGGCACGTTGCCTGAGCCATCCTCCGTCCTGGCACAACCGAATACCTATCTGCATTTATATGGCAAAGCTCCGCGGCCAGGCCGTAAACTGGGACACATCACCACAGTGGTACGTTCAAAGGGGGACGGTGGATGATGGACCGTGGACGGTGGATAATTGGTTCCAGGCTTGATTCAAGCCAGTGCCGTTAGTTCGGGTTGTCGTAGCTCATCTGCAACGCGGACAATCGTGCGCAGCGCATCAATGCGCCGTAGCTCTTGCGCGTGATTTCTGACATTGATAGCGACTCGTTGCAAAAACTCTTCACTGTTGCAGGGTTTGAGCATATAATCTGACGCCCCGGCCCGCAATGCTTCAATGATGAGATCAAGCGAGCTATTGCCTGTCATGACAATAACGGCTGGTGAACGTTCCAGTTGTCGGGCAGTTTTCAAAACCTGGATCCCGTTCGTATCGCCCAGTTCAATATCGGTAATAACAATGTCGAAGTGATGCCCATTTGCCAGATATTCCAGCGCAGTTTCTCCATCGGTGGCTGTCGTGACCCCATACCCCTCGTGCTGCAGGAGCCGTTCGAGTATTCTGCGAGTCATGTCGTCATCTTCGACAAGCAGGATATACGTTGTCATAACCTTAACTCCGTTCTGGTGCCTTTCTGGTGGCTTGACAGGTGTGTGTGACACTGCTACTATGGCGCAGGTTGCTCTCAAGTTTTTTCAATGGCTTCAAGGGGGATAAAAAGGCACGACCTATGCCGTGCCTCAGAGAAGTATCCCCTTTGAGATGTCATATATCAGGATAGTATTCGTCTGTTGCCCAACGTTCAGCATGGTTTTGTTTGAGCGTTGGATCATGCATTGTATACCAATGCTGATGCCTTGTCAATAGCCGAAACACATAACATAACAACACACGTAGAGGAAGAAAACGCAATGGGATTGATCTACCAGGGACTGGACGCCGAAGCATATGACCGTTCCTATGGCGATAGTGTCCTTCTCCGCCGTATTCTGCAATATTTCCGCCCCCACG
>CAYFVX010000176.1:0-7553 GCA_964346425.1 uncultured Chloroflexaceae bacterium
TGCCCGGCTGCCCGGCTGCCCGACATTCTGCATTGTCCATTCTGCATTGTCCATTACTCATGGAACCAGTTCGCCTTTGCACATGGCGGTCGGTTTGCCGGAGCCAGCCGTGCGGTGACCGACGACGGTATAGAGCAACACGCGATACCCTTCATAGAGTTGAAAATGATAGTGGACTGATGTGCGCTCAAACCCTAGCACGCCGATGAACTGCTTGATGATGCCCGGTGTCAGTCCCCACCAGGTGCCGTAATATTTGCAGCGAGCATACTCTGGCATAAATGCTATCCGTGGCCTGCGCACGCGGTCGAGCAAACTGCCCAGGTAGGGGTATGCCCAGCGGAGCGGTGCCGGCGTGAGCACACGCGTCAGGATACGCTCATACAGGCCGGGGGGTACTGTTTCGGTGACGATGACGGTATCTCTGGTGAGACGTAGTGCATTTTGCAGGGCAAAAAACGGGTCGCGCAGGTGGAGCAGGACACAGCCAAAGGTTGTGACATCCACCATGCCAATGGCTTCTGGTATGGTATAGACTGAGCCATATACCACTTTTGCCTGGGAGTTGTGCGCTTTGTGCGCAAACCAGTAGGCGTTGTTGATCTGGTCTATGACCGTTTTGCGTTCGGCCATGATGTTCTGGTAGTCCATGCGGGCAAAGGGCACGATGTCCCATTCATTTTCGGCTGAAAGGTCATAGGCAACAACCGAGGCACCCTGCCGTTCCATCTCGAAACAGAGAAAGCCATCCGCGGTGCCTACTTCTAGCACCCGCTTCCCGCTCAGATTGACATGGCCGAGATATTCACTAACCCCGTCGCGCAGGTCAAACATGCCTTTGAAATGACCGGCTCCGGGAATATCCATCGTATGATAGAAATAGCATGCGTTGCTATCCGTTACGTCTCGTGGTTGGGTATAGGGTGTGTCGGGAGAGTCTATGGACACCGTTTTTGTTCCTCCTCAATTGCGAGCGCGAATAGCTCCAAATATGTGACCATTTGCTCCGTTGGCGAAGCGGCGGTCAATGCGGTAACACCAGGTTGCTATGCTGTTTGCCAGATGTGGCATGCCGATAGCGAGTACATAGAGGGTCGAGAAGAGCAACCGGAGCGATGGCTCGTTCCAGTAGAACCAGTCTACCTGCCAGTTTTGCGGGTTGGGCAAGAGTGCCTGGATGTCTTGCGGGGTGTAACCGTTGCGCATATGCCCAAATTTTTTATTGGTATAGTCGGTGAAGAAGCGCGGATACATGCGCATACCGTGGGCCGGTGTGCTAAACCAGAGGGTGCCGTTGGGAGCCAGCACGCGCAGGATTTCGTGCATGGCAGCACGGTCGTTTTCGATGTGCTCCAGAATATCAAACGCCAGGATACACGTAAAACTTCCCGTCAGGATGGGGATATGTTCGGCGGCCGCCCGCACCAGGACAATCTCTGTGTCGGAGAGCGGATGAGGTTCCAGGTCTATGCCGATGCGCATATCCGTCGTGAGCTGGCGCAGGATATAGGAATCGTGGCAGCCGACGTCCAGGATACGGACGGGACGGGCCGGGATGTCAAGTTGATTGCGGATAACCAGCCAGCGGTAGAGCGTGGCGAAGTAGAGCGGTGGGTTTGCAGGTGGCATTATGCGCTGTTCCTTGAAATCATCAGCATTTCGGCTGCGCCCCAGTACCATGCGGTTTTGCCCCAGACCATGCCCATGAGCAAATACCAGAATGAGCGCAGCGAAGGGGTGTTCCAGTAGAGCAGCAGCACATCGCGCAGGGCGATAAGTGGGGCAGCCGCCAGCACCATACCGGCAAGAGGCCGCCAGAGGCGCGGGTTGCGGCGTACATCGGCCAGGTCGGTATACTTGCTCCAGAAGGTTACTTGCAGTTGTCCAAAGCGGCGCGAGTGGTTCCAGATTGCCTGGGCGGATGTTCGTTGTGGACGATGTGTCACCTGCGCCCGTGGTTCAAAGAAGAGCGGTACGCCCTGCTGCCGCAAGCGAAAGCTCAGGTCGGTATCTTCACCAGCCGCACCAGGGAAGCTCTCATCAAAGCCACCGTTTGCCAGGAAGAGGTCGCGACGGATGCTCAGGTTGAGGCTTGGCAGATAGGGTCGTTCGCCAGCGGGGGTGGTCGAGAGGAAGAGGGTAAAGACAAGCGCGTTATCGCACAGTGTCCAATAGTCACCCGCTTCAAGCGCGACACTGCCTCCCACGACTGCATAGCCTTGCTGGTGACGTGCGAGCAGCCGCTCGATAAGGTCTGGTGCAGCCAAACAATCCGCATCGAGAAAGACCACGTACTCCCCTGTTGCATATTGCACGCCCAGGTTGCGGGCGGCGGCGGCCGAGATGGGCCGTGGTGTTGCAATAAATGTTACCTCGGGCGGAATCAGTCCATGCCGGTCTTGCCCGACGACAATAATTTCTTTAATGTGTTGGCGACAGGTTTGTTGCTGCAGGGCAGCAAGTACCTGTTCTATGACAGGCGAATGGAGATTGGGAATGATAATGGATACCATAACCTTCTGGTTCCTGCTTATCTTAAACCTCATAAGTATATCACAAATGGGGCAGTGCGTACATCCGCATCCAATCCTGCACCAGACGTTCCCAGCGGTAGAGCTGGCTGCGTTGCAATGAGGTGTGGGCGAGTTGCTGATGCAGGCTACGGTCACGCAGCACTTGCTCCATGCCGCTGGCAAGGGACTGCGCATCGCCCGGTGCTACCAGTATTCCCGCCTGTCCGTCTGCCAGTATCTCGCGGCGGTCGCCTACATCGCCGGTGACGACGGGCACGCCCAGTGCGAGGCTTTCAAAGATTTTCAGCGGCGAACGCCCGCGCATGGCCGGTGTATCATCTACCGGGTCTACTGAACAATCCGAGAGTGAGAGGTACGCACGAATAGCCATCGGGTCTACGCGCCCGGTCCAGCGCACCGCTTCGCCAATGCCCAGCGCGTGTGCCTGTTGCTGCAATGCCAGGCGGTCATCGCCATCGCCAACCATCAAGAGCCGTGCAGCGGGCATACGGTTGTGCAGCAGGGCAAACGCTTCCAGCAGCAGCCCGATGCCACGCGCGACCACATTCATTGCGCCGGTATACAGGATAGTGGGGTTCACATCCAGACCCAGTGCCTGCCGCAGTGCGTGCAGATGTTGCGGTGGCGGACGTTGATATTGCCAATCGCTTGCCCCATTCGGCACATAGAAGAGGCGGTCGGGGGATACTCCAAGATTGCGGCAACGGTCATAGCTAAAGTGGGTATTGACGCTTACCGCATCCACCTTTAGCGGAAGGTTGTTGTCCCACCAGCGGACAATCGCTTTTTGCCAGCGACCATAATAGCGGTTCGCTTCGGTTTCGTAGTCATCGCAATCAAGATACAACCGTGAGTTAAACCGTGCCAGCAGGCCAGCCAGCCCATTGATGGGTTGTGGTTTGGCAATGTGGATAACGTCTGGACGGAGACGCATAGCGTATTCCGCAAGTCTGGACATACTGGTTATTGCAGTCACCAGGAGATAGAACGGCGAGAAATAGTGTCGCTGACCTTCGTAGCCATAGACATGCATCTGCCCTACATAGACAAGATTTACCCCATCCCACTTCATTTCACGTTTCGTGAGGCGGTTCTCGGTAGGATGCAGCATCAGCAAATAGGGCGTATGTCCGTGACGAGCCAATTGCTGTGCGATGGGAAGCCAGCGTCCACGCGGCGAGGCTTCCATAAGACTGGATGTACAGAGAAAAACAATACGCATTATGTTGATGTTTTGATAAGCCGAATGCCAAGCAAACGGGTTATTTTGCCAAACAGATAACCCAGACCAGTAAACAAAAAGCCAGCGATAATGGCCCCGGCACGTGCCAACCCTGCGCGGTCGCGCCCGGAGATTGCTTCTGCCAGTCCATGCAGTACTCCGCGTGGTAGCACTAGTGAAGTATACCCCCATTCAACTGCCAGCGCAATTTCCGGGCCATTCATGCTCGACAAAAGCGATTTGGTAATGCCTTCTGCAAAACAACGTGACCGAAAGTAACGCCAGCAAGCACGACTTGATGGAATAACATGATGCACCCTGGCCTGTGGCTCAAAGAGCGTAATATGGTCTGGGTAGAGATAGCGCAGTCGGGCAAAAAGTTCCGTCTCTTCACCTGCGATAGGGAGATTGCCAATTCGCCCAGAACCATTGCGGAAATCCTCCCCTTTGCCGATCGTCTGCTCATTTCCCTCTCGTGAATCATTGCGCCAACCTAGATCGTGATGAAATTCTCCGATGGTCGCAAGGATGTCACGGCGAAGTGACATGTTGCAGCCGATCAATCGTTGGACCGGCCAGGTTTTATCTGGCAATCCACGATAGGTACATCCATACACCCAGTTGAATTCATCGGGAAACCAGGGCGGACGTTTACCTGTCCATTCGGGAAAAATAGCACCACCAACGCTGATTACTTCCGGAGCTTTTGCATATCCCGCCAGGAGACTTTCAAGCCACTCGGCTTCAGCTATTGCGTCATCATCCAGAAATGCAATCACGTCGGCGGTAGCAACCTCGACGCCGCTGTTGCGAGCACCGGAGAGACCACGGGCATAGCTGTTTTCTATGACCAGGACCCGTTCCATATGTTCCGTATGTGCCCGTACCCGCTGCAAGAGTTGCTGGTTGTAATCTATCACGAGAATAACCTGTTTTGCTGGAACAGTTTGCTTACACACGGAATCAACGGCAGCAACCAGGGTTTCCCAACGTTTTTCGGAAAACGCACAGATGATGACGGATATATCTCGGATGTTCTTCCTGGGAATGGTTGCTGTTTGCACAGGTTGCATCGTTTCAATCAGGTTCTTGTTTTCTGGTTTTATCCGTGAATAGACATCGTCTATGACTTTGAACATTGGCTTTTTGCTCCCAAAAAAATAGTGTTATACCAAGTTCGGATAATGACTTCTACCACAGATGAACACAGATGAACACAGATTGTCCTGTTTTCCTCTTTGCATCTCTGCATCTCTGCGCCTCTGCGTTTAAAAAGTGATCAGTCGAACATAGATATTATGCCTCACCTGTCTCTCTACTCACTAATGGACTGCCCCGCCTCGGCGGGGGGCACCCGGCAGGGGTTGCGAGGGAACACAGTTCCCTCGCAACCCGATTGGAGTGGGCTGACACGCCCCTGCGTGCGTTTCCTGCCCGTTTGCAAGCGAAACTTGCAGCAGGGTGAACCCCGTTGAGGGCTGTCCCCCTCTTTTTCAGCGCAAAAATTTCTACCCCTCCCTGGGCATACACCAGTTGAAATGCTTCTGATGCATGGAGGTGTGTCGTATCTATAATGTCTGCCTGACCGGGGCCAGGGACAGCCTGCGCCCCATGATACACGTAATCTACGCCGGCTTGTTGCAGGGTCTGGAGTGCCTGCGGGGTTGTGACATTCACTTGTATAGGTGTGCTATCAGTCAAAGGACGTCCACGCAACCCCTCAACCAGATCGGTGAGCTGATACCAGTAGTCAGGTGGGTCGGTAAATTCATTTGCATAGAGAATGGGCGGCAACGTAGATAACCGCCCGGTCAACAAAGGTATCCACCAGCCAGCATCATTACCGGCCACCACCGTCCCGCCATAAGCAGGAAAGCTGTTGACCAGGAAACGTGCATCCGGCGGGGTATGGTCGCGGATCCACTCCATTGCCTGCATATCGGCGTGCGTGACGAACTGGGTGGAGCCGTCAATCACCCGCATCTGCCAGGAGGTGCCCCAGGCTATGATGGCAAGGGCCAGTATACCAACTCCCGCTTGCGTGATGCGGTGGGGGTATGGTAGCCAGCGCAGCAGGGTGGGCAGGACTGCCTGCATATTTGCCAGCGTAAAGCCAGCCAGCAATGGCAGCGTCAGATAGAGCGCACCAAATGCCGTCAGGTTATCTACAATACCGCTGCCGGGCAGTCCGATGACATAGGGTATTACGACAACAAAGAGCAGGACGCTCCATAGACCAGCCAGAGCCACTCGCCAGTTGCGTTGCCAGCCGGCGATACCGAGAGCAAGCAGGGCGGCATAGATGACATAGTTTTTGGCAAACATGGGGACGATGGCTGGCAGGGCGGTATATTGTGCCATAACCGTTGCTGGTGCCATGTCGGACACAATGGCTGTGGCATTACGAATGAGATAGCCATTCAACAGGTTCAACAACCAGGGAGTTGCCAGCAGGAGCGTAAGTGCCAGGGTGAGCAATACCATCGGTGTCTGGGCAACCACCAATCGCCAGGAGCGGCGCACCAGTACCCAGACCAGCGCATAGCTGCCCACAAAGAGTGCTGCCAGGATGGTGACAAGATAGTGGGTGAGCATCATGGCCGCAGTAGCAAGGGCAGTCAGCAGGATGATTTTCCAGGGAAATCTGGAAGAGGCTGAACGTTCGTTGTGTGGGTTCAAAGGTGTTGTTTCATCCAGCAGCAACAGCCAGCAGACGACGACAATCACCAGGACCGTATGCCCCGTCAGTTGCGTATACCGCCCCCAATTGACGTAATAGGCGGGAATAGTTGAGATAAAGCCGGTGATAAGGGCCGACCAGAGGCCGGTGGTGGCTGAGCCGGTGAGGACCCGTGCCAGCAGAAATGCCATTGGCAGGGCGAGCGCATTGAGTACCTGTCCGGTCCAGATGACACTGTGAATGACATTGCTTCCGCTGATCCAGTGGAAGAAGGCGGCGTTGCTATGAAAGCCAAAGTGGTAGGTGAAGCTGACAATTGGCGCATAGGGTTGCCAGGATTGAAAAAGCCCCTGGTTGTCAACCAGCAGTTGCGTTATCATCGTGTGGTGGTAGGGGTCACCAAACAGGCCGGTGGGTAAATCACGCACAATATACAGCCGCACCAGCAAAGCGGCACTGCTGATACCCAGCAACAGCCAGTCGCTTGTCTGTATGGTGATAGATTGCCAGAACCTGGGCAGTTTTATACTATCCATGCGCGAGGGAATCGGTACGATAGCAATGAGCAGACTGACCAGCAGGTAGCTCCATGTAACCGCCCCATTCCAGGGAAGATGGAGTTGCTGGAAGAGCAGCAGCAGCAGTGGCGGTAGCGCAACGCTGATGCCGAGGGCCAGCGCGAGCACGATAGCCAGCGAGCATGGTCTGGCTGGTGTCCAGAGCAGGCGCAGCACCGCCAGGCCGGGCAGGAGATAGAGAGCGGCCAGTGCGAGCAGTATCAGGGGAGCCGAAAAAAGATGCTGTGCGCCCCAACTTAGCACATCACCACTGCTTCCCACGGCGAGCGCACCTGCTATCAGCAGGATACCAGCAAGCCAGAAGGCGAACTTGCGTCCATGCCATTTGGCAAAAGCAGTGGGTTCTGGTCGGGTCAATCCCTCATTTTCGATGTTTCCCATATGCATGGATGTTTCTCTTTAACGGGCATTCCACCGCGCTTTCACCCTCTCCCCAACCCCTCTCCCATCCAGGGAGAGGGGCTTCGGACACCCCCACATGTGTAGACTTTTTCGAGGGAAAGAACCCCGTTGGGAATCGTAGCCGCGGTTTGTAACCG
>CAYFVX010000177.1:0-7528 GCA_964346425.1 uncultured Chloroflexaceae bacterium
CCAGTCAGGATCATCAGGGTCGGGCCAGTTATCCAGCGGCAGACCATGCGCCCGGTTAAACCGCTCGACACTCACCTGGTTGTAGCCATATGATTTGCCGGTATAGCGAATAAAATCAAAGTGCAATCCATCCAGGCCCGGATACTGCTGCAACATGTTTTGCACCACCGCTTCCATATGATGGATGGCAGATGGATGTCCAAAGTCGAGGTCGCCAACCGGCGTGCCATTATAGGTCACGGTTGTCCAGCTTTCGGTGCCTTCAATATAGGGGCCGTGCTCGGTGCAGACATGTTGCGGATGGCCGCGCAACGGGTCCTGGTCGCGGCAACTGACGGAAACGACCAGCCAGGCATGCACTTCAATCCCGTTCGCATGCCCTTTTTCGATAAGATAATCCAGCGCGTCATATGCTTCGGCCGGTGCCATGCCTGGATCCGCGGCTCGCGGCTCGATACTGCGCGTATACCACGCATCGCCATGCCGCCGCATCTGCACAATCAGCGTATTGGCATTGGCGCGGAGCATATTGGCAATCAGTTCATCCGCCTCGCCGGGATTGCGATAGCCTTCATTGTAGGAAGCTGCCCAGAACGCCCGCATCTGTTGCATGTCCGCTGTTGTTTGCGGCGCAGACGGCGGCGCAGGCTGCGGTTGCGGCTCTGCTGTTGCCGTCACCGCTGCGGGTGGTGCGGCTGGCTCAGTCGGCGTCGCGGCTGGCTCAGTTGGCGTGGCAGCCGGCTGCTCCTCGGCGGGCACCGGTGTTACGGTCGGCGTGGCAGCCGGCTGCTCCTCGGTGGGGGTATCTTCCTCTTCCAGCGTCGTGGTTGTTACCTGGGTTGCCGTCGCGGTGGGTGGCGGCGTCATCGTTGCGGTTGGCGGCTCAGGCGGTTCGTCTGGCTGCGTAAACGCGGGAACAACGCTCGGCTGCGCCGTTACGGTTGGCGACACGACCACTGCTGTTGCCGACATTGCGGTTGTCGTGGCCGTCACTGAAAGCGGGGTGCTTACCTGTAGTCTATCGCTGACCGTGGACCGCTGACCACTGACCACTGACCGCTGACCACTGACCGCTGACCGCTGACCGCTGACCACGGTCTTTGCCCTGGTCAAACCCGATACCGCAGCAAATGGCAAGAAACTCACGAGCAACAATATGGTAAAAAAGCTCTGTATCCACAACCTCTGGTGGCCGGGCCGCTGCCTGTTTCTGGTTGACATACAAACTCCTTGAATAACTCGGATAAACGCTACAAGCGCATAGAGTACCACGGAAATGGGAAAGAAACAAACGGGCAGGGATGTGGAACGGAGTCGCTTGCAACTCTCACAAAACCGGCTATACTGGCAGGGCGCAAGGAGCACAAGAAACAGACAATCCTTGCAAGCAGAAAGAAGCAAAGTAAAAGAACGTAAGTAAGGAGAACAAAACCGATGCGAAATCATCGTTTGATCACATTGTTCCTGATAATGCTGCTCACTCTGACTGCGCTCGCCAATCAGCCGACGGCGCAGGCGCAGGATGAGCAATGCTTTGATGAAACGGGCTACTGTGTCAGCGGTCGCTTCCTGGAATACTGGCAACAAAATGGCGGACTGGCTGTTTTCGGCTACCCCATCAGCGAGGCGCAGGAGGCAACCAACCCGGATGACGGGCAGACCTACCTGACGCAGTGGTTTGAACGCAACCGCCTGGAACTGCACCCGGAAAACGAGCCGCCCTATGATGTGCTGCTCGGTGCGCTGGGCAAGCAGATGCTTGCCAACCGCGGCATAGACTTGTCCACGATTCCCACCGCCGACCCATCGGAGCCACACTATTTTGGCGAAACCGGGCAGGCGGTAGCTCCTGAGTTCTGGGAGTACTGGTCGAGCCACGGGCTGGAGTTTGACGGGGCGGAAGGCACGAGCATCGAGGAAAGCCTCGCGCTGTTTGGCTATCCCATCACGCCAGCCAGAAGAGAAACCAGTGCGGCCGATGGGCAAACCTACCTGACGCAATGGTTTGAACGAGCACGCTTTGAGCTGCACCCAGAAAACGATCCGCCCTATGACATTCTGCTTGGCCTGCTGGGGCAGGAAATGGTGGATGGTGATATGTCCGCACCGGCAGCCCAACCCACCAGGCAGGCCGAACAACCAGCCCAGGTCGTCGAGCCCGGCGATCCGACCCCGACAGCAGAGCCTGCTCCATCGGGCGATAGCAGTGTCACGGGGCCATGTGCTACCAACGCTCCACCTGCCACGAACGGCTCGCAGGTCTGGATGACCGATACCAGCCTCTCACCCGGCGATGAAGTGACGGTGTGTGGTCGCCTTATCCTGAATGGACAGCCGCAGCAAGATGTCTTCTACACCATTCAGCTTTTCTATGGTCCGGACTATGAACCTGCGCTGCACAACGGTGCGACTGATGAGCAGGGTATCGCTATCGCTACGTTCACTATAGACCCCAATTTCCCGACGGGGCAAGAAATCCGCGCCGATGCGGTCTTCGCTGACCAGCCCGGTGCCAGCGTGACGTTTACGTTGAATTAGTGAGGGTCTGTTGGTAAAGTCCGGGCAGGATTCACCGCAAAGGCGCAAAGAGCGCAAAGGTCCGGGCAGTCAAACGCAGCGGCGCAGAGACGCAGAGGGACAGGGAGCGTTGCAGCGTTGCAGCGTTGCAGCGGGGACGGGCAACCAGACGCAGCGGCGTAGCGGGGCCGGGCAACCAGACGCAGCGGCGCAGCGGCGCAGCGGCGCAGTGCCGCAGAGAGCCAGATGGACGGGGAGCGTTGCAGCGTTGCAGCGGTGATGGGGAATGGGTAGTGATAGTGGTTTATCTACTATCCACTATCCACTACCCACCAGGATGTGTGCAAGCAGAGTTACAAATAGGGAGTGAAGCGCAATGACAGTGCAAGAGATTGAACAGGCAGTAGCGAAGCTCTCGAAAGAGGAGCTTGCTCTTTTCCGTGCGTGGTTTGAGCAGTTTGATGCAGCAGCATGGGATAAGCAGTTTGAAGAGGATGTGTTTGCAGGAAAGCTTGATGCAATTGCGCAAAAGGCGATATCAGATTTCAAAAAAGGAACCTGTAAAGAACTATGAAACACTTTGCCAGCCCATCCTTTTGGGAGACCGCCTGCCACTTGCTGCCCGACTCTTCGCCCAGAATAGGCGAACTTTCGGTGACGGGGACGGCTGGCTTCGTCGGCGCACCGCCCAGTTCCCCGCTCTGCAACCGTTGCCAGCCCTGCTGCAACACATCAATGTAGTAGCTCTCGGTAATTGCTGCGCCGGGGCAGGAGGGTTTGTTGTAGTCGCGGTGCGAGGAGATGCCGCCAGCAAACTTCTGGTAGCGCAACTCAAACGACCCCACCTTTTGCTTGATGGCAGCGACAGCTATGCCGACCAGATTGGCAATCGGCTCCGGCCAGCGCACGCTCTCGTAATAGCCGATAACTTCAATGCCAATCGAGTAGTTCAGTTTGCCGCCAGAAGTTACCCCATTGCCCTGCGCCGCATGGATGCCCTGATGGTACATGGGCGTGAACACCCAGATGTAGCGGTCGTCAATAAAGAGATGGGGGCCACGGTCCCAGCCAAGTTGCGTGCGATAATACTCTTTCAAGCCATCCAGTTTGCGCTTGCGGCGGTCATAGATTTGCTGGTCGCTCAATCCTGCCTCGCCGCTGTCCCAGTTGGACTTCGACGGTGCGTAGCTGATGCCAGGGATGTAGGTATGGTGCAGCACCACGAAATTGGGCGGATTGCTGCCAAAGTCGTAGGTCTGCACATATTGCACAAATTCCTGCGCCGTATACCCTTTGCCCTCATACAAAAAATTGCTGGTGGGGCCAAAACTCACCGGCATCTGCACCTCGCCAATGTCCTCTGCGCTTTCCAGTGGCAGCAGGTCTTCAAATGAAATCCCAAACTCGACCAACCCCGGATCCATTTCCTCGCCCGGCTGCTCAGGCACCGGTCCTGTTTCATCTGGCATAGCACGCCTGCTATGAATTCGTACATGGGCGGGTATCCATTGGCCCGCCAAAGGTAATACGATCTTGATTGAGGAACGAACCAACACAATAGTGACTGTCGCCACCCAGGTTGTGATACCACTGCTCAAAGTATTTCTGACGCTCGGCGTCAAAGTATTCCACCGGGTTCATCGTAAAGCCCGGATTGACCGGCGGCTGCATGGGGTCTTTGTTGTTCAGCATGCGCTCCGGTACCTGGCGCAGTTCAAAGTGCAAGTGTGGCCCGCCCAGCGTGCCCGAATAGCCGACCAGTTGGCCCGGCTTGACAAACTCGCCCCGTTTGACAACCTCGCTGGAGGCGTGCCCATAGATAGCGTAGATGCTGCCATAGCGCACCACAATGCTGCGTGGGCCAGAGGCAAATGGGCTATCCGTGCCCGACCAGACCACCAGACCGTGCCCGATGGAAACCATCGGCGTGCCGACCGGTACGGCAAAATCGATCCCCGGATGGCGGCCCTGGCAGAAGCGATAGAACTGGCGGCCCTGCCCGGCTGCCCATTTGGTATAGCCGTAGAGTTGTGAGAGACGTGGCTGGCCCGCAATCGGTAGCAGCGCAAAGGTCGGCCGCTTGTCGCTCAGCGCGTCGCCGGGTTCGCTCATAACAGTTGGCGCACCCACCAGTTCCACCTCTGGCAATTCGGGCATCATCAGGTCTTTCTGCGCCATCACTGGCCCACCATCTTTCGAGTAGACCACACCCGTGGCGAATACTTGCACCTTGAACGGGGTACCTGCCAGATCAACCTCGTACACCTCCGAGAGCGGCGTGCCGAGCTTATTCTGTGCTGCCGCCTGATGGAAGGGGGAATTGGGGTCATACGTCGCGCCACACGCCTTGTACGTTTCCGTCAAGAGTGCCTCGCAGAGATTGCCGGGCGAGATTTCGCTGATAAACTGGATATTCGCCCAGTCTGGCACTTCCACATACAGCGTATCAAACGCAAACACTTGCAGCGAATATTCCTTGCCATCCACTGTCATGCGGTAGGCATCGCTCAGCGCGGGGCCAAGTTTGCGCTCCAGGGCTACCCGATGCGATTTCCAGTCGGTGTGTAGCTCTTTGCCCACCGCTTTGTAGCTGGCTTGCAGCAGCGCAAGTTCCAGTCCGCCTTCGGGCATGGTGCCGCTGGCGAGCAGGCTGTTGAGGCTCTGGATTTCGCTCCATTTGGGGATTTCATTGAACAGCGTGTCGCGTGCAAAGACCTGGAAACCATATTCCTTGCCATCAATCTTGACCCGCTCTTCCTGGCTTGCGGTGGGAGCCAGCGGCATCCCCAGGTCATTGTGCGCCGCATAGAGATGAAATGCCCACTCTTTGCGGAAGCCTTCCCCCCGCTGGCGAAACCCCTCCTGCTGCAACAGGCTCCACAGAGCTTCCGAATCGGCGGTATCCTGCCCCGGCGCAAACGAGACACCTGGACTGGTTGGCACGTCCAGCGGATGGGCTGGCGGCGGCGGTGGTGGCTCATCATCCACCCCGACAACCTCTTCTTCCCCGGCTGGCTTCGCTGGTCGCTTGCCCAGCGGTATTTCCGCCGGCAGAAATGGCTCTTTTTCCTCTTTGAACAAAAACCGTCGCACCAGTTCCGCGACTGCCAGCGCAACGCCGACCAGCACTACAACCAGCCCCAACGAACGCCAATGCTTTTTCATTCCATCAATCTCCTTCCTTGCGATTATGCCTCTTTGCCAAGCGCAAATGCGCGATGAATAACCTGGACAGCACGGTCACCATCACTTGCGGCAACGACGAATGAAATATTGTTCTCGGTACTGCCCTGCGCAATAGCGACGATATTGATGCCCTCCTCGCCAAGCGCACTAAACGACCGGCCGGCAATACCCGGCGTACCCCGCATGCCCGAACCCACCACCGCCACGATCATGACCGGCTCCGTGACGTCTACATGCTCCACATCGTGCTCAGAGAGGTCGCCGGCCAGTTCCCGCCGCAACTCCTGCACCGCAGACTGTGACTCATGCCGCGCCACTGCCAGACAAATATTCTGCTCACTACTTGCCTGCGTAATCAACAGGGTGTTGGCACCAGACCGCGCCACCGCGCTGAAGATACGGGCAGCGATGCCGCGAAAACCCTGCATGCCCGGCCCACCCACACGGATAAGACTGGCATCCTTAATTGCCGTAATTGCCTTGATGACCGATGGCTTTGCGGTGCTCGTAATGAGCGTGCCGGGATGGGTGGGGTTAAAGGTGTTGAGAATGCGAATGGGGATCGCCCGTTGCACCAGCGGATACACCGTCCTGGGATGCAGCACGTTCGCCCCATAGTAGGAAAGCTCGGCCATTTCCGTATAGGAAAGCTCCGGCAGCGTATGTGCATCCGGCACGATGCGCGGGTCGGCGGTCATCACGCCATCTATCTCTTTCCAGAACCAGACCTCTTCCGCATCGAGCGCGGCTCCCAGGATGCTGCAGGAGTAATCGCTGCCGCCACGCCCCAAGGTCGTCGGGATGCCTTCGCGCGTTGCCGCGATAAAGCCGGTGACGACCGGCACACAGCCCCGTTCCATAAGCGGCAGGAGCCGCTGGCGGGTCTGTTCACGCGTTTCATCCATCAGCGGAGAAGCATCATTGTAGGTATCGTTGGTCACGACCAGCTCGGTTGCATCAACCGCTTCTGCATTCAGCCCGGCACTGCGCACTGCTGCGGCTATCAAGCGGGCATTGCAGCGTTCCCCCTGCCCGCTGATAAGGTCCAGTGCCCGCGGCGTCAGCTCGCCCAGCACGGCTATACTGCGCGAAAGTTCAGTAATATAGCTGAACATTCCCTGCAATTGGGGTTCAAGTTGCGCACACTCTTCCGCCGTTGCCAGGTCGTGGGCAACCTGCATATGCATATCAAGCAACTTTGGCGTCACGTTTGTCGCCACACAATTATCGCCGTTGGCGGCCGCTCGTGCTGCCTCAATCAACGAGTTGGTCGTCCGCAGTTCAGGCGAATTCATGGCCGAAACAACCACCACAAGCTGGTGCTCCTGCGCAAAGGTGCGCACAATGTCTACCACCTGCCGAATGGCATCCGCACTGCCAACCGAGGTACCACCAAATTTCATCACAACCCGCACAATAATACTCCCTTCGCTTTCGTTCTGTTGCAAGGAAATTATACTCTATTTTGTAGTTCTGCTCACACTCCAGATTACATCATCCCAGGAAACCCAAAAAGGGGAGCACAGCGTACTGTACTCCCCTTCGCGCAATCCCCAAAAGGGGGATTTGTCATTCGCATAAACTACCCGGAAACGGATGGGATATTCGGCAAAGTACCATCGCAATCCCCAATGGGGGATCAGGCTGTTTGTACACTTGACTGGAAGAATATTATCATGGCTCGTGCAAAAAGGCAATTCGCACCACGATTGTCGGGGGTTGGCTGGGCCAAACCCCGTGCGGCGCAATCCCCGACGGGGGCATCGGGGTTCATAGGCGCGAACGTAACGGGCATTCCACCGCGCTTTCACCCTCTCCCCAACCC
>CAYFVX010000178.1:0-7492 GCA_964346425.1 uncultured Chloroflexaceae bacterium
GGCGAAGCCGCGCCAAAACCATACGAAATCTCTGCGGCAGACGCCGCACACGATGTAGCAAGGCTTTCGCAAAGTCTTATGTCGTATGACATAAGACTTTGCGAAAGCCTTGCTGTACTTTTCTATTTCCCAGGATCATGTTATTATATCCGTAGCATGGTTATGTTGTATGTGCGTTGTCGCATAAACAAAACAACGGACTGACACACAACAGCCTGCGATACCAGGGGGTTGCTACGTCGTCACGGTGCCATGCCGTGGTAGCCACTGCTCCAAAAAACTATCCCCGCCACGTAGCCACCGTTTGTATCCACCGAATGCTGTCTTCGGGTGTGCGGGGCAAAACTCCTGTGGTTGCACGCCCTGGCGACAAACTTCTTACGACCATGTTCGGATAAAGGGTTTATGTTCGCCACGGAGATCCAGAGACACAGAGACCATACAAAAGAGAGCTATTGGATACTCACTGAAAGGCATCATGGGGAGGAATAGTGCGATGAGTAAAATGCCGCGAATCATTTATCCGCAATACCTTGAAGCTCTGCGTATTGGGAGCAGGGGGCGTGCTTTACGCATCTCACAAGTAGCTCTTGCGGCCGGTACAGACATTCGTGAGTTGTATCTTCGCGTGTTTCAGCCCGCAATGTATGAAATCGGGCGTTTGTGGGAAACCAATCAGATAAGTGTGGCGCAGGAACACCTGGCGACTTCAATTACCCGCAATGTTATGGCTCAATTGCACGGGTTGGTGACTGCTCGTCTGACCCCGTTGCGCATGTTTATGAACGCGCTGAAGCGCACGGTGGTCGCGACCTGTGTGGGCAATGAACAGCATGAACTTGGGATTCGGATGGTCGCAGATTTCTTTGAGTTAGATGGCTGGAAAACTTATTTCTTAGGGGGGCATATGCCTGCCCTGGATATTGTCCATATGGTCAATGAGCGACGGGTGGATGTGCTGGCTCTATCGGTAACCCTCAACAGCCATGTGCCGGAATTGCACGAACTGGTGCAGATGACGCGCAGGTCAGCGATTGGTGCGCGTATCAAAATTCTTGTGGGTGGTCAACCGTTTCATGCTATCCCGGAGCTGGCGTACAAAGTTGGGGCAGATATCACCGCCAGCGATGCCCGTGCAGCCGTGGAAAAGGCGTCCCTTGCCGTTCACTCCAAAGGCGGTCAGGTATCTCTCAGCAGAGCCTGATGCAAAGGTGCCAGGTAGTTGACCCAGGGGTTGCGAGGGGACACAAGTCCCATAGGCGTCAACGTAACGGGTATTCCACCGCGCTTTCACCCTCTCCCCAACCCCTCTCCCATCCAGGGAGAGGGGCTTCCGCAGGCGCATTTTTGCGGCTACAAGCCGCAACTCCCTCACCTTATTTGAAAGGTATTGCCGTCTGCCGTCCGCAGTCTACGGTCCCGTGGAAGGTATGAGCCTGGCGAGGATAATCCCGAGCTCATAGAGGAGATACATGGGGAAAGCCAGCAGCAACATATTGATCGGGTCACCGGTGGGGGTAATGATAGCTGCCAGAATAGCCACAATAATAACCGCATGCCGCCGATACTGCGTAAGCTGTTGGGGCGAAACCAGCTTCAACATTGCCAGCACATAGATAATCACGGGCAGCTCAAAAACCACCCCATTGACCAGCACCAGCAGACTGACCGTGCGCAGAAAATCCGAGAGGGCTGGCTGGTTGGAGATAAGCGTGGTATTGCCAAACCCGATCAGGAAACTGATAGCGACCGGCACCGTCACAAACCAGCCGAATGCGATGCCTGCCAGGAAGAAAAAGGTTGTGACAGGGAGGGCCCAGCGAATAAACCGTTGCTCGCTTTCATTTTCCAGGCCAGGGTAGATAAATGCGATGAACTGGTAAATGATCATCGGCATAGCGATAATGACACCGACCACCAGCGCAACCAGCATATAGCTGGTAAAGACCTCCGCCGTGCCAACGGCTTGCAGCGGTGGATAGGGCTTGTCGGTGGGAGCAAAAGAAACAATCAGAAAATCTACCAGCCTGGTGGGTCCAAGCACCAGGAACAGCCCTATCATCATACCCACAATAACACTGGTAACGGCCCAGGTCATACGGGTGCGGAGTTCAATGAGATGTGGCTTGAACATCTCAAAGAGCGTGACGTTCTCGCCTCCCTGCTCGCCGGTTGTGTCGTTGGTTTGCTCACTCATGGTGGGTTATGTTTTGTTGTTGTTCCTGTTCATGGTCGGGAGAAAAAAGAAGTTGCGTAAGCAATTCGTGCGCTTCGTTTTCTGCCGGGTTTCGCACCTGTCCGTTGCGCTGAACGGGTCCGTGTTGCATAGTATGCGAGGGTGGTATCCAATCCTGCGCAAGATAGCCCTGGCTTTTCAACTGCTGCTGGAGCGCATGCATATCTCTCAGTAACGCTTCGAGTTGCTGCCGTGGATTCCAGTCTGCATCGAGGTAGCCACTCGCGTGCAACTCTTCTTGCAGGGCAAGCAATTCTCGCACAATCGCTTGCATCTGGAGCTTGAGCTGTTCCAGTTCTGATGAAGAAGCCGGGTTGGCTTCAGCTACCGTTTTTTCTGTGAGGGTTGAACGCTGCGCAGAGAGTTCTGCGGCCTCTGTCGCCTGGTTATCTTCGATCTCAGCAGGCTTATTGGTTCCATTCTGGTGATTGTCTTGCTCGGCATCCTGGGTTGTTGGTGTTTCACCTGATTTTTTGGCAAGCGAGGGACGACTCGTCGGGACGGCCTGCCGCTGTGTTTGTTCGCCGGCATGGCGCGTCGGGTCTACGGCGAGCTGGGAAAGGTATGATTCAACTGATTTTCCCTCCTGCTGTAACGCCTGGGCATTGAGCGCAAATTGCTCTTTGGTTCGGAGCAGTTCATCACGTACATCCTGGATTTCACGCTCAAAATCTTGGCGAATGGAACGAAACATCTGGGCTTCAGGCGAAGTATGCTGCCATGCCATCACCCGTGCCACCATATGCCCGATAGACCGTGCGATTGCTGGCAACCGCTCTGGGCCAATAACGAGCAGCCCTAAAATAAGCAGAAACAGCAGTTCGGGCGCACCAACCCCAAATATATTCATGGCTACATACCAGCATTGACACCCATTGTCAATGCTGGTTCCTTGTCTGAAATCCTGTTGCTATCCAGAGTTGTGCTCGTTGAGATAGCGGATAGCATCACTAACGGTTTCGAGCTTTTCAGCATCTTCATCGGGAATTTCAACACCAAACTCTTCTTCAAGCGACATAATAAGCTCAACCAGGTCGAGCGAATCTGCGTCAAGATCACCGGCAAAAGAGGCTTCGGGGATGACTTTGCTTTCGTCAACACCAAGCTGGTCAGCGATAATTTTGCGCAGACGTTCTTCCATTGAAGCCATGCACATACCACCTTTCATGTTTGTTTGTTAGTTAGTACATTACTTGGAATACCAGAAGCGAACGAAAAAACAAAAACCTGAGAAAGAAACGTCCCTTTTTCACGTTGAACGCAGTGGAGATTCTCGATCACTGGTTGTGATGAGATGCTTCACTGCGTCTTGCATGCAGAGGTTCGATTTGGTTTCTTCAGGTTAACTCATGTATAGCGACTTACTACTGTCCCAAGGACGCCATTGACAAAGCGACTGGAGTTGTCGCTCCCAAAATATTTGGCAAGCTCAACCGCCTCATTGATAACGGCCTTGACAGGTGTCTTTTCATTATTATCAATGAGAATCTCAAATAATGCAATCCGCAAAATAGTCTTATCTATTCCTGGCATCTGGTCAACAGGCCAGCTTGGTGCAGCTTCTTCAATCACGTGATCCAGGTAGAAATGGTGTTCCCATACCCCGGAGACAAGACGACGAAGAAATTGTTTCCCCTCAAGGCTCAACGGTTCCTCTTCAATTCGTCGTTCCAGCACGGTATCCAGGGGATGATCAGTGACATCCACTTCGAAGAGGATTTGCAATGCCGCAACACGCACACGGTGACGCAGTCCAGACACCTCTTCCCCCTTTCTCACAGCTTTCCCGCTGGCAACCGCCATGGTCATTGTGTGTTTTTCCAATGCTGCAACAACTCGGCCACGTAGCTGGTTGAGATAGCACCCACCCGAAACGACGGATCGTCGAGCAATGCGAGATGAAATGGTATCGTTGTTTTAATACCCGTAACGATACACTCGTTGAGTGCGCGTCGCATACGGTTCAATGCTTCATCGCGTGTCTCGGCCCAGGTCACTACCTTTGCCAGCAATGAATCATACGCTGTTGGTAAGGTATAGCCAGCGTACAAATGGGAATCGATGCGAGTTCCTGGCCCACCAGGAGGGAGAAAAAACTCAACTTCACCAGCTACCGGCAAAAAATCCCGTTCGGGGTCTTCTGCATTGATACGACACTCCACTGCATGCCCGCGTATTCTAACGTTTTTCTGTTCCATTGTCAAGCGTTCCCCGTCCGCAATACGCAGTTGCCAGCCGACCAGGTCGAAGCCGGTCACCATTTCCGTAACGGGATGTTCAACCTGGATGCGCGTATTCATTTCAATGAAGTAATAGTTTCCCTGCGCATCAACGAGAAACTCGAACGTGCCAGCATTAACATATCCGATCGCCTTTGCACCGCGGATAGCGTCTGCTCCCATCTTTTCGCGCAATGATGGATCTACGACAATCGAGGGAGCTTCTTCGAGAATTTTCTGGTAGCGGCGTTGTACCGAGCAATCACGTTCGCCCAGGTGGATGACATTACCGTGGCTGTCTGCCAGCACTTGTATCTCAATATGGCGAACATGCGGCATATACTTTTCGACAATGATATCGCCGCGACCAAACGCTGATTCGGCTTCTGCACGGGCCGTTGGATAGACGCGCAGCAACTCGTTTTCATCCCAGGCGACCCGCATCCCGCGTCCCCCTCCCCCGGCACTGGGCTTGAGCAATATCGGATAGCCAATAGCTCGTGCCAGGTCGGTGACTTCTTCAATCGAGCGTAACTCGCCATTTGAGCCGGGCACGACCGGTACGCCAGCCGCCTGCATTGTTCGGCGACCAAGCAACTTATCGCCCATCAACCGTATCGTCTCGGCATGAGGGCCAATAAACGTCAGGTTGCACTCGTGACACATCTGGGCAAAGTAGCTATTTTCCGAGAGAAAGCCATAGCCGGGATGGATAGCATCGCACCCGGTTATCATGGCGGCACTGATCAGTGCCGGAGGATTGAGATACGAGCGGGACGGAATGGATGGCCCGACACACACCGCTTCGTCGGCCAGACGTACTGCCAGCGAATCATGGTCCGCCTCACTATAAGCAACAACGGTTCGTATTCCCAACTCGTGGCAGGCTCGTACAACACGTACTGCGATTTCCCCACGATTGGCTACCAATATCTTGCGGAACATACTCCTCTTGTTCTTGTCTTGAATGGAAATAAAGCTGAGACTTTATCCTTCTGCCATGCCAAACAACGTTTCCCCATCTATCAGCAGAATATTCTTGCGTCCTTTTGCCGACTTTTGCACATCGTTCGTAAACTCGGTTGAAGTGAT
Source organism: uncultured Chloroflexaceae bacterium (assembly GCA_964346425.1). GTDB lineage: Bacteria > Chloroflexota > Chloroflexia > Chloroflexales > Chloroflexaceae > JAAUSY01. The sequence goes on from CAYFVX010000178.1 coordinate 5,548, forward strand.
GACAATACCTTTGACTGCTCCACTTTGCCGCATATCTTGAACCAGCATTTCTATTGTTCCAGAACGGACTTTGTCCGCCACAGATAACCGCAACTGGTACAGTTCGTTCTGATATTCCAGAAACAAATCCAGGTGTTTGTCCTTATCCAGAAAGCGGTAATCTTTGAAGGTAAACCCTTGCTTCACAAAAAGGTTGCGGACATAGGTGCCGAACTGGGGAAGTGAAAGACCCTGAATATCTTCCAGCGTTCGTATCGCGCCGGGGCGTTCGAGTTGTCCGCCACGGCGTGCCAGCTCTGCATCCATTTCCTGTCGTCTTTGCTCGTTCCGGTAGGCTATCACCGTCCCAAAAGCTGGAAATGGGATCATGGCAAAAAGGGAAAAACTGATGTAAAACATGATCAAATCGGGAAAACTTGAAATAACCGGTGTGGTTGAATTGGGATCTATCATCAATTCTGGCATGGGGACCAGGCCCGCACTGCCAAGCAACCCATACACGACCACCAGAAATAGCCCGATGAGAAACCCATTGATACCCAGGAGCAAGCCCTGCAAGAGCACATGCTGCTTGACTCTGCGTCCCAGAAACAAACCGGCCGACACGGGTACGATACCAGCCAGAAATTGTATCCAACCTGTGGCCGTAAAGAGCACACACCAGCCGACTGCCATAACCAGCGCAGTCAGCAAAATATCACGCCACTGGATGGTTTCCCATCGAATACCCCGCACACGTTGTATCAGCGAAGGGCGGCTTTTGACAACCGGGGGTAATGGTTCGGTGCCATTCCCTGGCTTTACGTCTTTTGTTGCTTGCCTTTTCTCCTGTGTTTCCTGTACATCAACGCTCATTCGCGTGAACTCCACCGCTAGAATTTTATCCTGTTTCTTCTTCTGTCTGGGGCAAACGTTCTTGTTCGGATGTTTGCTCCAGCAACTCCTCAACTGCCTCACGGAGTTTGCCTATATCGGCAAACGAACGATAGACTGAGGCAAAGCGAATATACGCCACTGCATCCAGATCGCGCAGGCGCACCATAACTTCGTCGCCAATAGTCGTGGAAGAAATTTCATGCCCATCCTGCGCCATGAGCACGCCCTCAATGTCATTGATCAATTGCTCAAGCTTCTGCGCAGCCACCGGCCGACGATAACAGGCGGTCCGTACTCCCGACATAAGTTTTTCGCGACTATACGGCTCACGTTCACCATTTCTTTTGACAACCGTGAGGTTTAATTCGACATACTCATAGGTCGTAAAGCGTCGGGTACACGAACGGCATTTCCGCCGCCGTCGTATCGTTTCGCCCACGTTAATTTTCCGTGTATCAATAACATCGGTATCTGGATGATGACAAAAGGGACAGCGCATGAATTTTCTATGGGTAAATGGCACACATTCTTAGAAGCATTATAACACAAGCCAGCAGACGCTTGACAAACCTGTCAGAACCTGCTACTTTAAAAACCGTACCGCTGTGGGTTGTCGGGGCGTGGCGCAGTCTGGTAGCGCACCGCGTTTGGGACGCGGGGGTCGATGGTTCGAATCCATTCGCCCCGACCAATCATTTTTTTCCTCTCATGATCATCTGGTATATGGATTTTGTGAACCAAATACCGTGATGTCGTTGCGGCGTGAAGTTGCAAATATGCGCCTGCGGCGCAGCCCTCAGAATGCGCTGGCACACTTTTGCGTCTGTCTTTCACCTTGCACAAGCAAAACACACCACAGGGTGACACCTCTCAATGGGGTTCACCCCTCAATGGATGTCACTTGTGGGTGTGTGAGGGAACCTGGTTCCCTCACGCTCCCCATTCTGGTCGGGTTTGTGTTTTTTTGACTTCGTCGAAAAAACAATAAACCCCACGCCAAAGCTGTGGCACGCAGTTGCGTGCGTTTTGTGCCGTGCGCAAGCAGCACAAAAAAACAGGTGAAACCTGT
>CAYFVX010000179.1:0-7482 GCA_964346425.1 uncultured Chloroflexaceae bacterium
ATTGCTCGGCAGTTCCTGCGTGGCGGCGCTCGCGAGCGCGCGGGCGAGCGGGCCTGCGCAGCTCCTACCGTCTTGCATATGTCACCGGCGATGTCCCACGAGAAATGCTTATCTATACACAAACATCGCCGGACGTCCACCGCATGATGCGCCGCCTGGAAGAAATATCCATCCGCCGCACCAACGGCCTGCATATGCCCGTCATGTATGACAACGAAACCGTCTGGACATGGTATCTGCGCGACTTTACCAACGCCCAGCGCACCGGCCCGAGCATCACAAAACCAGAAGATGACATCATGGCCGTACTCATTTTGCAAGAAAATCTCAACAACCACCCGCAAAACCGCCAGTATCTCGAACAAGAAGGTTTCCTGCTGCAACGTTTCCCGCTCCGCTGGTGGTTCCCAGAATCGGAAACCTACCGACTGGGCAACGATTGGAACAATCCAGCCAACGAACCACGTTCATTGCTGGCAAAAGTATTGCGACAACCATTCAACGACGAAACGCTTATCTCCCTCTGGGAATTTCTCATCTACCGCGACCCGGGCGCACCGCTCGGCTCCACCGACTTCGTTATCGCAGTACGCCCGGAAATAGCCGACCAGATGGGCTGGGGCGTCGGCGCAGATCTACAGTATGAGGAATAAGGACATTGTCCCAACAAGCTTTTGTGTCGGGTATAATGGGGGCAACAAAACATTTTGCAAACCGCGTTTGTGGTTTGCACACAAAAAAAGGACCTGGAAAACCATTTCTCTCAAGCGGAGCCGAAACAAAGTCTACCACACACGGGTATAATAGTCGTAAGTTCTCATTATTAATGTAAGGTTACTATGGCAACAGGTACACTGGAAACACACACATACACCCAACCGCATCGCTCACTCCTTGAGCGCACCTTTCCCATTTCGAGCATCCACCTCGAAATAGCAACCTATATCGCAATTATTGTCCTGAGTATTGTGGCCCATCTCTGGCAACTGGACGCCATGGCCATGCACCACGACGAATCCATCCATGCCTGGTCCAGTTGGCGTTACTACAGCGGCAGTGGCGGATTTAACTGCTACGGTGGTGCTACTTCCGCCTCCTACTGCTACGACCCCGTCTACCACGGACCATCACTCTATATGTTCACCCTGCTCTCCTACTTCCTCTTCGGCGATGGCGATGCCCAGGCCCGCCTGCCCATGGCCGCGGCTGGCGTAATTATGGTCGCCTCATGCTGGATGATGCGGCCACTCATTGGACGACGGGGAGCCATCATCGCTGCCGTATTGCTCGGCTTCGCCCCCTCACTGCTCTACTACACCCGCTTTGCCCGGCACGACGGTCTGATGGTCCTCTGGGAAGTCTGGATGGTCGTCGCAGTCTTCCGCTACCTACAAGAAGGCAAAGCACGCTACCTCTACCTGCTGGCCGTCAGCCTCGCGCTGGCAATCGGCACGCATGAACTCTATTACATCCTCTTGTTCATCTTTGGCATCTTTGCCATGCTCCGCATCCTCTCAGAAATACCGCTCACCAACCGCTACCTGCACATCGCCCTGCTGGTATTTCTGGGCCTCGGCGTCACCTTGATGATCATAAACCCCCCTCTGCCCATCGGCAAAGGACTCTACCTGGGCGAAAAGGCATTTCTGGCAAACACCACCCTCCTGCTGGCCTGGCTCTGTCAACGCGTCTGGCCGCAGCAACCCGTGCTGCTGAACCGGCTGCAAGACCTCTGGCAAAACCAGCGCAACACCCTCTGGATTGCCCTGGGTATCCTGGCTTCCCTGTATCTCGTCATGTACACCAACTTCTTCTCCTACCCCCGCGGCGCCCTGGACGGCCTCTACGCAGGTCTGGCCTACTGGCTTGGTAGCCAGCAAGAATATGCCCGCGGCGACCAACCCTGGTACTACTACCTGATGCAACTGCCAGTCTACGAACCACTGGGTATCATCACCAGTATCGGAGCCTTCATCTACCTGTTCACCCGAAAAGGCACCCGCCCGGACAGTCACGAAGAACAAAGCAGTGGCAATGGACAGGAACCAACAAACACCTCCACCTATCAAACCAGTGCCACCACAATGCGCATGGAAGATAGCCAACAACAAGCAGACACAGACGGCGACGGTATATCCGACTCTGCTGACAGCGACGAAACAACCCAACCAGGAACATTCACCGCAAGCAAAAAGACCAGCAAACAGACAGACAGCGAAACAACACCGCAAACCAGCCCAACCGTCACCAGAACAACCACCCGGCTTGCGGATGATACGGAAAACCAGACAACATCAACCATGCCTTCCCTGTTCCATCGGCTCTACACCGAGCTACAACCGCCGACAGACATGCCCAACCCACAATCACCCGCTGCCAAAATGTTCCCGCTGCTGCTCGTCTTCTGGTACATCAGCTCAATCGTCATATTCTCCTGGGCCGGTGAAAAAATGCCCTGGCTCGTTGTGCATATGTCACTCCCCGGCAACCTGGTCGCCGCCTGGGTGCTTGGCAAACTGCTGACCAACCTGCACACCCCAGCGAAATTGCAAGCAGAAGCGCAAACATCCCACAAGCTCAAATCTGAGAAAACACACAAGGAGTGGCAACAAAGAGAGGAGCCACAACCACTCCGCACGCTCAAACTGCTGATACCACCCATCGTCTTCCTGCTCATACTCACACTATCCGTCGCCATCTGGCGACTGCAATCGGCTGGCGAAGGGCAGGAAGCCCAGAGCGAACTGGTCCAAGGGTTGGTGCCACTGCTTGTGAGCGGTGGGCTGATTTATAGCTTGCTTACTATAGGACAACGAACAGGAGTACGCATCGTCCTCTCACTAACTGGCCTGACCATCGCAACCATCCTGGGAGCCTACATGCTGCGTTCCACCTGGCTGGCCGTCTACGACCACCCGGACACACCAATAGAACTGCTGGTCTACACCCAATCCGCCCCGGATATACCACGTTATGTCGAAGATGTTCACGAACTTTCCATGAACATGACGCGCAACAACCGCAGCACAGAAGACGTCACCGGCGGGCAATCATTGCCTATTGTCGTTGACAATGGCGATGAAAATGGCGGTGGCTCACTGGCATGGCCGATGCAATGGTACTTCCGCAACTTTCGTACCATTGTCTGGAAAGGCGCAGACAGCTTCCAGAACCCCACCACCAACACCTTTGAAGTCACCTTCCCCGACGGCTCCAAAGGACTGGCACCAGTGATTATGGCCTATAAACCCCATATCACTGATGAATCGCGTGAATTTTTCCGTAAACATTATGTCACACCTTATGGCGACGGTGGCGCACTCAACTGGTGGTTCCCAGAAGGCGACAAATGCTCGCCCAACGGAGCAGGCTACAAAAAATACTACTTCCACAGTTGGATGCCGCGGCTCGAAGAAAAAGTCGAAAAAGATTGCGGCCGAAACATTAGCGAAGAAGTCAACCCACCCTGGGCACCGCTGCTCTGGCCCTTCAAAGGCGAAAACTGGGACACCCTTAAAAACTTCATGCTCTACCGTGAACTGCCAGACCCACTGACACCTGGCTCACGCGACATGCAAGTATGGATCCGCAACGACGTGCTGCAAGGCTTCCCCAACGACGGGCGCAAAACAAGTGCTAGTAGCGGTGATATGTCACTTATTCACCTCTTTGCAGAGCAAGCCATCGGTAGCCCGGCCGAACTACAAAACCCCACCGGCATCGCCGTAGACGAAGACGGCAACATCTACGTGGCCGATACCGCAAACCATCGCATCCAGGTCTTTGACCGGCGCGGCAACCTGCAGCAAACCATCGGCAGCTATGGCAAAGGCGAAGGCCAGTTCGACGAACCACGCGGCGTGGCCGTAGACGAAGACGGCAACATCTACGTGGCCGACACCTGGAACGCCCGCATTGTCAAACTCAGCCCAGAAGGAGAATGGCTCACCACCTGGGGCAGTGGCAACCAGGACGTGGGCAGCGGCCATCTCGCCACCATTACCGGTGGCAACGAGGAAGCCAATGCCGAAAACCCGCTCGGCTTCTTCGGGCCACGCGGCATCCGCATAGGCCCCCGCGGAAATGTCTACATAGCCGACACCGGCAACAAACGCATTATCGTGACTGATAGCGAGGGAGAACACCTCTACCAGTGGGGCAGAGCCGGCAGTGAAGCCGGCGCGTTCAACGAACCGACCGGCCTGGCGATAGATAAGAGCGGCAATGTCTATGTAGCCGACACCTGGAATGGTCGCGTGCAAATATTCCCCACCGGCCAGGACAACCGCGTCCAGGCTGCCCCCATCGCCATGTGGGATGTCGCCGCATGGGAAGCCGATACCTACCTGGACCCATCCATCGGTGTCATACCAGACGGCACCGTCTTTGTCAGCGCACCTTCCGAAAACTATGTCCAGGCAGCCAACCTGCGCGGCAACATCCTGCTACGCTGGGGTGGGCAAGGAACAGACCTGGCCTCCCTGCAGGGACCATCTGGCATCGCCGTCGGGCCAGAAGGAGACGTCTACGTCGTTGACCGAGCCGCCAACCGCGTCTTGCGCTTCGAGATTCCACGCGTGCGGCCGGATATAACCACCATTGAAACAGATGGGATGACGGAAGGAGAGGAAGGCGGCGGATAGGAGATGAGAAATAATGGAAGAACAACACGAACAAAACCATACCCAGAAGCCCGTAGGCATCACGCGCCTGACGGTTTGTGGCTTCAAGTCTATCCGCCAGGAATGCAGTATAGACATAGCTCCGCTGACCATACTGGCAGGTGCCAACAGTTCTGGCAAATCGAGCATGCTGCAACCATTGCTGCTCATCAAGCAAACACTGGAAGCCCCCTTCGATCCGGGGGCACTTTTGCTGAATGGTCCCAATGTTCAATTCACATCGGCCAATCAATTGTTGTCAAAAAGCAACAAAAGAAGTTCCCACAATGCATTCACTTTTGGAATAAGTGTAGATGAACATTATCCTGTTGTCATACATTTCAGACGACAACCCAAAGCAGGTTTTAATGTCGAGAAGATGATCACTCACTACCCAAGAATCACATTCAAGGAAGGATTATCGCATAAAGCAATTGAAAAAAATTGCCGGCACCCATACGCAAGATTTGCGACGAGCTCTATGAGCAGAAAGACTATACCTTAGCAGTTGAACGCGAACGGAGCTTTTTGACTATTCGCCTACTCGATGCAGGTGAAGATTTTGTGAGCCACTCAGAAAGAAAAGAAACAATAGGAGATTTCACCCTTAGCCCTGCGATAAGAGAGGCAAGTTTTATTTACTCAACGATACATTTGCCGGGCTTACGTGGAAATCCTACCCGTTCCTATCCAATGACAGCTATCGGACCATCGTTCCCCGGTACTTTTGAAAAATATGCAGCCAGCGTCATTGCAACCTGGCAGGCGGAAGGGGACACAGAAAAGATACAGCGACTCCGCCAGCATCTGCAACAACTCTATCTAGCATCCCACATTCAAGCCAATTTGCTCAATGATACGCAGATCGAACTGCGCGTCAGGAGCTATAGTGAGTATGGGGAAAACAATAACGACGCCGATACGGTCAATATTGCCGATGTGGGCGTGGGCGTTTCGCAGACCTTACCGATACTGGTTGCACTCATCGTAGCCCGACATGGACAACTGGTCTACATCGAGCAACCAGAGATCCATCTGCATCCGCGAGCACTGCTCGGGCTGGCGGCTATCCTGGCAGATGCGGCCGAACGGGGCGTGCGCGTGGTGGTCGAAACCCACAGCGCATTGCTTATCCTTGCCATCCAGACGCTGGTGGCCGAAGGCAGATATGCGCCCGAACTGCTAAAACTGCACTGGTTCACCCTGGAAGACGGCGTTACCAAAATTACATCTACGGGACTGGACCGTTCCGGCGCATTCACCGAAGAGTGGCCCGAAGATTTTGGCAGCATAGAAATGAGCATACAAAACCGCTACCTCAGCGCGTCTGAGGCGGTACAGATGGAGGAAATGGCATAATGCAGCATCCAAGGACTTGTCATTGATGCAAGCATTGCACGAGCTTCAGGTGGTGAACTGGCAACCTATCCGCAATCGGTGAATTGTCGTAATTTCCTGCAAACGGTGTATGAAACACATACCCCAATGTTTCTAACACGAGTACTGAGAGCAGAATGGAACAACCACGCGTCTGCATTTGCGCGTTCCTGGATGGTCAATATGCGCAGATTCAGGCGTGTTTTAGACATCAATGTACCAAACCATGAACACCTTCGCAATGAAATTGATTATGCCCAGGTAGAGCATGAGAACCAGCGGCAGGCAATGCACAAAGATCGGTTTCTGCTTGAAGCAGCACTGGAAACTGATAAACGGATAGCCTCACTGGATGAGACAGCACGTGCTCTGTATCATATCCTGGCTTTGCACGTCGCATACTTACAAGCAATCGTATGGGTCAACCCTGATAAGGCAGAAGAGCAGTGCCTTCGCTGGCTGAAAGAAGGGGCAAAAAACGACAGTTTTCGATGCCTGGGGTACGCAGGAGATGGATGAACATTTATACAAGGTTTGCGACTATTCGGCCCGACTCACCACCTCCGCCACCCATGCACGCTCCTCCGCATCTAGCTCCGGCGGTGGCGGCGGCACACTATAATCCAGCAACCGCTCATACCCCACCAGCGCAAAACACGCAGTCACCGCCGCCTGCATATCCAGCGGCACATCCCCATCCGGCCGCAACAGCGGCACCGGCACCGTCGGCAACGGCTCACGTAGCGACAACGGCCAGATTTGCGTCATCGGCCGCCGCTGGCTACGGCTCAAATACACATAGTAGGGCGCGGCTGGCGGCTCATGCAACAGCGTAATCCGCTCCCCACGGCGCAACAGATCAATCTCCAGCAAGTGCGCCGACGTCTGCAACAACGCCTGCCGTCGCTGCTCATACTCCCGCTTCCCCTCGCCATACTTATTCGCCGGCGAAAGAACCTCAATCACCGTCACCAGCCGCCGCTGCGCCACATCGCGGATTTCAATACTCAACTGCGCCACCTCCTCCGGAATGGGACTGGCAATCTCCACCAGCGGCTCCGCAATACGCACCAGTGATTCCTGAACTACCGACGAAACCTCATTGGATGGCGTCACCACATGCACATCCGGATAAATAACATACGCGTGCGAACTCCCATTCGCCGTATCAGCTCCGCCAGTATTAATAACATATCGCTTCTCCAGCAACGCAACATACTTTGGGGAAATTTTGGGCATCAACTGCGACCGAATAGCATTGATTAACGTACTATGAAACTCCTGCCACATCTCCCCCTCAAGATAGGGATCCATCCCTGGAAACGGTGACGCCATCACCCACCTCCTTTCGCCAGAATTTCCGCCACCCATGCACGCTCCTCCGTATCCAGCTCCGGCGGTGGCGGCGGCACACTATAATCCAGCAACCGCTCATACCCCACCA
>CAYFVX010000180.1:0-7460 GCA_964346425.1 uncultured Chloroflexaceae bacterium
GGGGGAGTGAAGAGTGGGTAGTGATACCAAATACGAGTAAATAAGTAAAAACGCAGAGGCGCAGAGACGCCGAGATATAGAGACACAAAGAAGAGAACTGTGTTATCTGTGTTCATCTGTGTTCATCTGTGTTCATCTAAGGAGAATGAAGCATGACAACGCAACACCAGGCATTTGGAGCCTTCCTGCGCGAACAGGTTGATACCAACCTCGATACTATGATGCAGGATATTACCAGAATTGGTCCGACCTATGCGCAGGAAGAAGCAGCCCGCGAAAAAGTGCGGGCTTCCTTTCTGGTGATTGCCGAAGCTATTGAGCAAAACGACATGCCCGGTCTGGTCAAAGCCAGCCAGGATATTGGTCTGGACCGTGCCAGGAGTGGGTTTGGTATCCAGGAGGTATTAAACTCGTTTGAAATCTTGCGCAATCACATCTGGCGACTTTTGCAAGATTTCTTGCAAGACCGCGCCCCCTGGTCGCTGCAAGAGATCCAGCAACTCGAAGATTTCATGCACACCTTTCTGCTGAATGTGGCGGCCAGTTTTGGCAATCTGTTGGAGCAGACACGCTCAGAAATGGAAGAGCAATCGGACCGGCTGGAAGCCCAGAGCCGCACGATCCGCGAGCTGGGCACTCCTATTATGCCTGTGCATGAGGGGGTGCTGGTGCTGCCGCTCGTCGGGGTGCTGGATAGCTACCGCGCCAGTCAGGTCATGGAGAAGTTGCTGGAAGCCATCGCTGGCTATCAGGCAGACCTGGTAATTATGGATATTACCGGTGTGCCAGTCGTGGATACCAGCGTGGCAAACTATATTTTGCAGGCGGCCCGCGCTGCCAAGCTGGTCGGCGCACGGGTTATCCTGGTGGGCATTGGCGCGGAGATTGCGCAGACGATGGTGCATCTTGGCGTGGATATGAGCGATATTATTACGCTCGCCAATCTGCAAGAGGGCATCCAGTATGCGTTTGAGCAACTGGGCATCAGCATGGTGCATCACGATGGGGGTATGCCAGAATCCGTGACACCGATGCATATGGTGTAATAGGATTGGAGAGCCAGAAAACCATCTTCACCCACGCCTTTTGCAGGGTTTTGCAGAAGCGATGCTCATTGCTACCAGACATTCGCAATTCGTCGTCACCTCGTACTCCCCACACTTTGTTCATGGCTTGCAGACTGAAGAGGTGTGGGTGCTCTTTCGGGATAGCCCATACGCATGAAGCTAACGCTTATTTCCCATTGGGGCGCCGCCCCAAACCCCTTTTTGTTTTGGTTTTTTTGCGGCTTCGCCGCAAAAAAACCAAAACAAAAGCATTTTTCGGGGGTTTGCAACCCCCAATCCCCCGCTTTGCAAAGCGGTAAACCGCTTAACTTAATGTGCATGGGTGCTCTTTCGGGATAGCCAGGGGCATACACAGGTTCGCTAATCTTCCACGATACCCCGGTGTGCAGGCGTTTATGCAGCAGGGTGCGCTGTTGGGGGATTTGTGGATCGAGGGGTATTTGCGAGTTGATATACTTTCCTCATGACCCACACCCATACACCACCATCGTATGCTGCTCATGTGCAAACTCCTTCACCGGCTCGCACTGCTGCACGAACGTGGCGTCCTGTTCCATATGCGGAAACATCCCCGCTTGCAACACCACGTAGTCGGGCTGGAACTGCTCAAACGCCCAGTGTGCCAGGTCTTCATACGTGGTCGTTGCCGTAATCTGTTGTGCGATGACTGGCTGGATAAGGCCCGCGAAGTCTATCATGCGACGCTGCGCGTAGTAGCCAATGATACCAACTTCGAGCGTACCGACACTGGCATCCTGCGGCGTATGCTGGCGGAGCCAGGTGCCCACCTCGCGGTAGATGATCAGGCGGCTATCGGGCATCGTTCGCATGGCAAATATCCCACGCGTCTGTGGCAGCAGCAGCACGAACAGCAACCCGATGGCTACCACCCGTTGCCCCCACCCTGGCAAATCTCTCCTGGGAAATGCGGCAAACATGCGGGCATACAACCTGGACTGGATGCCCGCATGTTCTGCTTCATGATTGGCTCTCCGTGGCTCTGCACCTCTGCGCCTCTGCGTTAAACCCTTTTTGCTGCCAACAACATCTGGCAGCAACCGCCCGACCATCCGCACGATTGCCGCATACCCCAGCGCAACCAGCACGACAAAACCAGCCACGACCGGCGCGTAATACCAGAAATAGCTGGTCACGCCGAGCAGACTATAGGCGATGGTATAGAGCACGCTCCAACTGATGAGCAGCAACCAGTGGCGATGATACAGCAAAGCAAACAGCAAGCCTACCAGTGCCAGCAGAAAAAAGAGTTTGTACGTCGGCAGACCCCAGTAGAGGGATGCCTGATCGAGCAATCCGTCGAAAAAGCTCTGACTGATTGCCATTGTGCCCTGCTGCTGTTTGGCTGCCAGTGTGACGGGAAAAGATGTGCCAAACGTCAGCCAGGCAAATGCGAACCAGGGGACAAGCAGCGCAACGTACACCCCGCATGCCAGCCAGACTCTTTTGGGCAACGTGGCAAACATGCTGGCAGGCGACCGGGCAAGGATATTTGCCCTCCGCCAATGTGTGATGAGGATAAATAGCCCCACAATTCCCACCGACAGCACACCATCTGCCCGCGTGAGCGTTGCCAGCGCAAACAACACCGCCATCACTACAAAGCGTTCCCGCGCACAGGCAGCAAAGCCAGCTAGTATGAGCGCACCATACAGCGTGGTCTCAGCACCCAGCGTCATAATGAGTAGCGGAAAGGTGGGATAGAGCAGCAAGGCGGCGATGCCGGCCAACGGCGTGCGCCACGTTCTGCCCAGGTGCCAGAGGGCCACCCCGCCGGCGACCAGGCTGATACAGCTTATGCCATTGCTCACCAGTGGAATATCCAGCCCGGCCATGGCAAAAGGCACCAGCAGCAACGTATAAAAAGGGGTCGTGGTACTCAAAACTGGCGTATCGAGATTGTAGACAAACCCATTGCCCTGGGCAATATTCAGTGCATAGCGGTAGGTAATGTAGGGGTCATCAAAGCCGTGGCCGTGAAAGAACCAGAAAAGCAAACTGCTGAGCGTAACGCTCCATAGCAAAACCAACCCATAGTGCCACACGGAGACATGGGTGGTATTCGTCGTATCCTCTGCATCTCTGCGCCTCTGCGCTTCTGCGTTTCTTTGCCGGTCCCGCGCGTCTCTATGTTGAAGGCTCTTCATCCAGATTATCCGATCATCTCGCGGTAGATGGTGTAATAGCTCTGTGCCAGGGCCGCCTGCGTATAGTGCGCCAGCACCCGCTCCCGTCCGCGGCGTCCCAACTCGTGGCGCAGCGGCGCGTCATGCAACAACTGCTCCAGCGTGGCACGCAGTGCATCTTTGTCACGCTCTGGAAAGACCAGACCGGCCTCGCCGATGACATTGGGTATCTCGCCGGACGAGGAGCCAACCACTGGTACTGCACAACTCATTGCCTCAACCAGGATACGCCCGAACTGTTCTTTCCAGTTGGGTTGCGTCTGCGAGGGGAGCACCAGCACATCCATCTGGTGTAAAAGCGATGGTACTTCGGTGCTTTTCACTGCTGCGCGAATGGATACCCGCTCGCGCACGCCGAGTTCGCTGGCACGTTGTTCAAGGGTGGGATGGAGGTCGCCATCGCCCACCAGGTGCAGATGCACATGGGGCGGCAATGCTGCCAGTACGTCAATCAGGTCGAGCACGCCTTTCCAGGCGATGAAGCGTCCCATATAGCCAATGGTAAACCGTTGGGAAGATGAGGAGCCATTGGTTGACGAAGGCTTCGCCGCAGGTGAAAAGAGGTCGGGGTCAACTCCCACCTGGGGCAGAACAGCCAGCCGCCCCTGGTAGCCGTGGCGACGCATCAGTGTGGCTGCTTCCTGATTGCCGGCGATGGCGTAGCTGGCGTGACGGAAGGTATAGCGTTCAAACAGGCAGAAGGGGGGCGGGTAGTAGCGGTCTATGTTTGCCCAGTTGAAGAAGCAGCAACGTGCGCCAACCGCCAGCCCTGCCCGCAGAGCAAGAAATGTTGCCAGGTTAAACGCTTCTTCGTCAATATGCACGATGTCTGGTTGCTCGTGTGCCAGCAACCGCGCAAGCCCGGCAAACCAGTAGAGATGGTGGTGTCCGTTGGCGACCAGCGGCAACACTTCCAGACGATAGCCCTGGGTGAAGCGTCGTTCCAGCGGGATTTTGCCAATCAGTGGCTCGCGCCAGAAGGGTGGAATAGCGGCAACCAGTGACACATCTGGCAACCGTGCCAGTTCTTCAAGTTTTTTCTGGTAGGCACCGGAAACAAGTGCCTTTGAGAGCATAACAATTTTCATAGGTTGGTTTGGTAACTGGTGGGGTGGAGGAAAATTTCGGCTTCGCCGAAATTTTCCTCCACCCCACTCTTATCAGGTTTGGCGGCACACCGCCACTGCACAAGCGGATAGGTATTCTGTGATGGTTTGTTGCGGCGTAGCCGCAACAAACCATCACAGGCATTAGCCATTTTTGCGCATGAACTCTTCCATAAATGATGCCAGTGCCCGGCACCCTTCCAGGCTCATGGCATTGTAGATGGAAGCACGGATACCACCCACCGAACGATGCCCCTTCAAACCAACCATGCCTTGCTGTGTCGCCTCGCTGATAAAGCGTTTCTCCATATCCTCTTCCGGCAGGCGGAAGGTAATATTCATCAGCGAACGGTCCTCTTTGGCAGCGTGTGGCCGATAAAAACCATTGCTGTTATCTACCACGGAGTAAATCGCATCAGCTTTTTGCTGATTGCGCTCTGCCATTGCGGAAAGTCCGCCCTGCTCCTCAATCCAGCTCACCACCAGATTGACCATATAGACGGCAAAGGCAGGTGGCGTATTGTAGAGCGAATTCGCATTCGCATGGGTGGCATAGTTCAAGATAGCCGGGATGGAGTCGGGGCATTTGTCAATCATGCTCTGGCGCATCACCACGACAGTAACGCCGGCTGGACCGATATTTTTCTGTGCACCGGCATAGATCATCGCAAACTTGTTGAGGTCAAACGGGCGCGACACAATATCGCTGCTCATATCTGCAATCAACGGCGCGTCCCCAACTTCTGGGATGGTATGCCACTGTGTTCCATAGATGGTGTTATTGGTGGTGAGATGGACATAGGCTGGCGACTCATGCAGGGAAATTTCTGCCGGGCGCGGCAGCCGACGAAAGGTCTCTTCTTTCGTGGTCGCAGCAATGCGTGCCTGCCCCAGTTTCTTTGCCTCGTTGAGTGCTTTTACTGACCATGAGCCAGTCAGGATATAATCGGCTGTTGCTTCGGCGGGCAAGAAATTCATCGGGATCATGGCAAATTGCAGGCTGGCTCCCCCCTGCAAAAACAGCACACGGTAGTCATCGCCCAGACCATACAATCGCTTGATGCCTGCTTCGGCCGCAGTATTGATTGCTTCATAATCTTTGGAGCGATGGCTCGTTTCCAGAATAGACATGCCGGTTTCCTGGTAGTTCAACATTTCCTGGCGTGCGTGGTCAAGCACGGGCAGTGGTAGTGTTGCCGGTCCTGGATTGAAATTGTAAACACGGCTCATAACGTAAACCTCCTTCTGTCTAAGTTAAGATGTATGCATACACGCATTGTCCAAGTATAAACCAGATTGTCAATTTGTGTGAAGATGGGGTGTTACCCTTGCGTTTTGGTATTGAAGTGCGTATAATACTAAACAACCAGGGTTAAAGCCTACCTCCCTGATTTGAGGAAGGCGCATGGAAACACGAGAAAATACTGCCGCGGATTTTAAAGAATCACCCGAAACTCCCCTAGATGAACAAGAGATGCTGGAAGCGGTCTCGGAGGAGGGAGAAGATGAATTGTACCTCATGGAACAATTCATGGCTGACCCTGCACACGACTACCGCAAGCTCCAGTATGGCGAAGTTATAGATGGCACAATTATGCGAATTGACAAGGATGGCATCCTTGTTGATATTGGGGGGAAAGCAGAGGGGGTTGTACCGGTCCGTGAGATGCAGTCATACACCCCGGAAAATCGAGAGAGTCTCAAGGTAGGCGATGAACTGCTGGTCTTTGTCTTGCAAGCAGAAGATAAAGAAGGGTTTGCGATCCTCTCGATTGATAAAGCCCGCCAGGAGAAAAGTTGGCGTTATCTCGAACATCTCCATGAGAGTGGTGATATCGTGAGTGCCCAGGTGGTCAATTATAATAAGGGAGGGCTTCTGGTAGATCTGGAAGGGGTCCGGGGATTTGTTCCTGCTTCTCAGGTTGCTGGTATCAGTCGTTCGCCTGATTCACAAAAACAATCTGATATGGCCCGGATGGTTGGAAAAAACCTGGAGATCAAGGTTATCGAGTTAAATCGTAACCGCAATCGTCTCATCCTTTCTGAGCGTCAGGCAGCCAGAGATGTCCGTGAAGAGAAAAAAGGCGAACTGCTTTCTTCGCTGAAAGAGGGAGATATCTGCTCCGGCCGAGTCAGTTCAATTTGTGACTTCGGAGCCTTTGTAGATATTGGTGGTGCAGATGGGCTGGTTCATCTTTCGGAATTGTCCTGGGGACGAGTCAAACATCCAGGGGAGGTCTTACAGGTTGACCAGGAGGTTCAGGTCTACATTCTCAGCATTGACTATGAACGACGACGTATTGCCCTCTCAATAAAACGCACCCGACGTGAACCCTGGGAAACCGTGATTGAGCGATATCAGCTTGGTCAAATTGTTGAAGGAACCATTACACAGCTCGCTCCATTTGGGGCTTTTGCCTGTATAGAAGATGGTGTTGAAGGGCTTATCCATATCTCCGAGTTGGGGGGAGATGGACATGTCAATCACCCACGTGATGTTGTTAAAGAAGGTGATACTATTCAGGTGCGCATTATACGGATTGACCCGACGCGCAAACGTATGGGATTAAGTTTGCTGCTTGACCCGGAACAAGAGACCACAGCGTCACAACAGCCTGATACGCAAACAGATGGGCAAGCACATGCAGATATACCCGGTGATACTGGTCAGGCTGAGAACGTCCGAGAACCTGAAGACAAAACAGGCATTGAGCAATAGAACAGTTCTATGGTTCTATGGGATGAACTAATAGGCCCACTGCTTTTTTGTAGTGGGAGGAGAATACTATGGCTGATAGACTCTATGACAAATTCACCAAACGAGCCAAGCAAGTGTTGCAACTGGCAACTGAAGAGGCTCGCACGTTTAACCATCCCTATGTCGGGACAGAGCATATTCTACTCGGGTTAATTCGTGAAAGTGAAGGGATAGCAGCACGTGTGCTGGATGAATTGGGCGTCAAGCTTTCCCAGGCACGTAGCGCAGTTGAATTTATTGTTGGTGTTGGTGAAGGAACACGCCACAACGAGCAGGAATTGACAGCCCGTGCGAAGAAAGTTATAGAGTATGCCATTGAAGAAGC
>CAYFVX010000181.1:0-7457 GCA_964346425.1 uncultured Chloroflexaceae bacterium
CTGGGGCAGGCGAGCCGCCTGCGCTCCCAGGAGTTGGACGGACTTTACCATCAGATCCCCCCCTTTCCCCGGGCAGGTTTCACCGCAAAGGCGCAAAGAGCGCAAAGGTCCGGACAAGAGATGAGGCAAACAGACGAGCCACGACCGTGAGGGAGCGGACAAAATGTGCTTACGAAAGGGAAATATCCGCTTACTGATGTGCGCGACTCGTTTTCTTTCCCGCGAATAGGAACAGTTACCGGTGTTTCCCTACTTGACAACCCCGCTCCCCCGTGCTACTATAACTTTATAAATGAATGAAATTCATTCATTACAGCTAATGGGAACCAGTCTCCCATCTCCCAACACGACAGGAAACGCATATGGCACGACAAACTGACCCGGCCCGCCGCGACGCTATTCTGGATGCGGCGCGAGCGGTCTTTCGCGAAGATGGCTATAGTAGCGCACGCATGTCAGATATTGCAAGGCAGGCTGGCGTTGCCTCTGGCACGCTCTATCTCTACTTTGTCTCCAAAGAGGGTCTGGTGCAGGGGCTGGCGGAACGCTACTTTGCAGGCGTGGCGGATGCGCTGCTGCCCGATTTGCAAACCAATACCGACATTGTGCAAGCCTGCACGCACGCGCTGCATACCACGCTGGCGCATGCCAGCGCGAACCAGGACCTGGTGCGGCTCTTCCGCCTGGATGTGGGTATGGGCAAAGAGGGGTTGGTACGCAACCCGCCCTCTCTGCAGCGCATTCATACCGCGCTTGCCAACAAGCTATCCGACGGCATGCAGCAGCAACTCATCTACCCATACGATGCGCACGTGCTGGCGGAACTCTTGATCGGGCTGGTCAATCATACCATCGTCGCCTGCCTGTTGCGCAAAGATGGCAATATTGGGGAGTATGAGGAGACACTGCGGGCGTTTATCAACCGTGGGCTGTTTCCGCAGAGTGGTTGAAGCGTTGGAACGTTGAAGCGTTGGAACGTTGAAGCGTTGGAACGGTTGAAGCGTTGAAACGTTGGAGCGTTGGAGCGTGGGTAAACAGCAGTTTTTGTCCGATCCTTTGCGCTCTTTGCGCCTTTGCGTGAGGCACTGCCCGGATGTTATGAGCAAAGTCTTTTAAGGAACGTGTTTTTTTACCTACAATAATGACTGACATTCATTCATAAAAGGAAAAACACCAGGAACAAGAGAAAGGTCGCTGAACGCTGAACCCTGAACCCTATGAAAAGAGAGGGAGCCATATGAAGAAGAACGAACACAACCAGCCACTTGATGGCATGATTATTTCGGATACCGCGATTAACCAGCCGGTCTTCATCACCATGCTGATGTCACTGCTTATCGTGGTGGGGTTGCTGGCCTATAGCATGATGCCGGTCAACCTGCTGCCAGACATCAACATGCCCATCGTTACCGTGCGCGTGGCCTACCCCGGTGCCGGTCCACAGTCGGTGGCGGACCAGGTGGCGCAACCCATCGAAGACGAAATGGCAACGCTGAGCGGCGTCACCGACATTACCTCCAACTCCTCCGACAGCTACGCGGTGGTGATGGTCGAGTTTGAAGATGGTACGGATGTAGCGGAGGCATTGCAGAATGTGCGCGAGAAGGTAGCCGGTATCCGTTCGCAATTGCCGCAGGATATCGAAGAGCCGGTGTATGAACGGGTAGACCCCAACCAGGACCCCATCCTCACGCTGGCTATCACCAGCCAGAGCGGGCAGGATGGGGAGGCGGTGCGTCATCTGCTGGCGGAGGAAATCGTGCCACGCATCCAGCGTGCCTCTGGCGTAGGCTCGACCACGCTGACCGGCGGGCTGGAACGTCAGATCAATGTGCAACTGAACCTGAACCAGATGCAGGCTCTGGGCATCCTGCCCTCGCAGGTAAGTGCCGCTATCAACAACGCCAGCACCAATGTGGGCGTCGGCGACACCATGGTGGGGCAGCAGGAATACAACCTGCGCACGCCGAGCGTCTTCGACACGCCCGATGCGATTGCCACCGTGGGTATTCCTGGCACCTCCTACGAAGTGCGGGATGTGGCGACGATAGAAGATGGCACTGCCGAAGTCGAAACCTACTCGCGGCTGGATGGGACTGCGGCTATCATCCTGGACATTCGCAAGCAGACCGACACCAACACGGTGGCGGTGGCGGATGCAGCGATGGAAGAAATCACCGCGGCATTCGCCAGTTTCCCCGACCTGCACTACGAAATTATCCGCAACGATGCCGAGCAGGTGCGCAAGAATGTGGATGGCGCGATTGAAGAAATCCTGGTTGCGGTGCTGTTTGCCATGCTGGTCGTCTGGTTCTTCTTCCGCGACCTGCGCAACACGCTGATTACGGTCATGGGCATGCCGGTCATTATCATCGGCACCTTTGCGGCGATCTACGTGTTCGACATTTCCATCAACATCATGAGTCTGCTGGCTCTGTCGGTCTCGGTCGGGCTGGTGATTGACGACGCGATTGTGGTGCGCGAAAACATCTTCCGCCATATGGAGCGCGGCGAGCCGCCACGCATAGCATCCAGCCGCGGCACAGCGCGGGTTGCAACCTCCGTGCTGGCGATGACGCTGACGATTATTGCCGTCTTCGTGCCCGCCACCTTCACCAGCGGTATCACCGGCATCATTCTCAAATCATTCGGTATCACCGTTGCCTGTGCAATGGCTCTCTCGCTGGTGGAAGCCTTCACGATGGCTCCCATGATTTCAGCCTACTGGTTCAAACAAAAAGAAGCCACCGTGAAACATCACGTCAAAGCGGGTGAAGAGCACTTGCCGGACGAGGCACACGAAGAACTCGGCGCGATGGAGCGGTTCTATGAGCACATCCTCGACTGGTCCCTGCACCATCGTCTGGTGGTGGTGGGCATTGGCATGGCGGTCGTGCTGGCGAGCGTCTATGTGGTGCGCGATACCCGTTTTTCCTTCCTGCCCGTGCCCGAAAACCACGAGTTTGGTATTGCCTTTGAGCTACCGCCCGGCGCACCGCTGGCAGCAAGCGACCAGCTTGCACGCCAGGCAGAAGAAATTATCCTGGCTGACCCCGGCGTGGAAGCCTTGCTGACCACCGTAGGCGGCAGCAGCGATAGAATGAGCGGTGGTAGCAGCGCGGAGCACGTGGAGTTTTTTGTCAAGCTGCACGAAGATGCCAGCACGCCGGAAACGCGTGCGCGGCTGCGTCCGCTGCTGGCCGGTTTTCCAGATATTGTGTTCAGCCTGCCCAGCTATAAATATGGCACCAGCACCGCCGTTAGAAGCCGTCCTTTGCAGGTGCAGGTGCGCGGGGTGGGTGCGCTCGAAGAGCTGGAACCTGTCGTCAATGAGTTGTTGCAGGCATTTCAGGGCATCGAAGGATTGTATGACCTGGACACCACCTACAACCCCGGTAAGCCAGAAATCCAGTACCATCTCAAGCAGGAGGTTGCCAACAGCTACAACCTGACCAACCGCGACCTTGCGATGACCATGCGCACGCTGATAGACGGCGCGACGGTGGCGACCTATCGCGAGGCGGGCGAGGAATATGACATTGTCGTGCGTCTGCGGCCCGAAGACCGCGACTCGGTGGAAGACCTCGGCAATGTGCAGTTGCCGCTTGGCCGCACCATCGTGCCGCTCAACAGCATTGCAGAAGTCACGCTGGACAGCAGCCCGACCACCATCCGCCGCGCCAATCGGCAGCCAGAGATACTGATAGGCGGCAACAACATCGGGCGCAATATCAACGATGTGCAGGCGGAGATGCAGGCGCAGATAGACAAACTTGCGCTGCCCGATGGCGTGCGTGTCAGCTTTGCTGGAGCCTCGGAAGACCAGCAAGAGGGCTTTACCATGCTGCTGCTGGCGATGGGGTTGTCGGTGCTGTTTGTGTATATGGTGCTGGCCTCGCAGTTTGGCTCCTACCTGCAGCCGTTGATTATTATGCTGGCAATGCCGTTGAGCTTTATCGGGGCTTTCCTGGGGCTGAAACTGCGCGGCCTGGAAATGGATATCACCGGCATGATTGGCATGCTGATGCTGCTGGGGCTGGTGGTGAAGAACTCCATTCTGCTGGTAGATTTCACCAACGCGTTGCAAGCGGCTGGCCTCCCGCGGGATGAAGCCATCCGCCGCGCCAGTGCCATCCGTTTGCGCCCCATTCTGATGACCTCCATCGCTATCCTGGCGGGCAACATCCCGGCCGCGATCGGGCTGGGCGAGGGTGCCGAGCTCCGCCATGTGCTGGCAACAGTCGTCATTGGCGGCGTGCTGGTCTCCACGCTGCTGACGCTGCTGCTGGTACCAGTGGCATACAGCCTGTTGCAATCTGCCACCGCAGGCTTTGACCAGTTGAAGCACTGGCGGCCCCGCCTGCGGCCCCGCCGCCGCCAGCAGGAAGAGCAGTTTGAGTGTTGATTATCATGCTCACCTATGCTATACTAAAAGCGAAAATTGTGTTCTGAAATATCTGTTCTGTCACACTGCCATGTCGCTACCGGCAACACAAATGCTCAAACAAACCCTGGTTGCAGAACTGGGCTATGACCAGGGTAATGGTCTGCAATCGGCCTCCTCTGTCAATGGACGCTCTGGACGCGCTATTCCCCACGTCGAGCAGGTCTATTTCGTGCAGAACGTTCCCGTTGCTTATTTCAGTCAGCTTCAAGCCCACGATCCTGAAACACTCCGAAAACTGCATCGGGCTGTCTGGAATGAGAGCAAAGTTCCGCTGTTGTATGTTATCTTGCCAGAGGAAATTCGCGTCTACAACGGCTACGAAACCCCTGCCGAAGAAGCAGGGACCCTGGACAGCGAACAGCGATTGCTGCAACGGTTGGCGCATCTGGTTGATGTCGAGACGGCGCGGCGAAAGATCCAGCAGCAGCTTCTCAAGCAGCAGTATGACCGCTTGCATCTTGAAACCGGCGCATTCTGGGCTGGTGCGGAAGGACAGCGCATCCATCGCAGCAAGCGGGCCGACCAGCAATTGCTTAAAGAAATGGATGCGGCACGGCGCAAACTGGTGGCACTCCTGGCCGACACAGACACCCATCTCGCCTATGCGCTGCTCGGACGTTCTCTCTTTCTACGCTATCTGGAAGACCGCAAAATTCTTGCGCCTGACTGGATAGCCGTTGCAACAGATGGGCAATACGCAAATTATCTCCAGGTGTTAGCCGACCACAAGGCAACCTACCGTATCTACACCTCGCTCAGTCAGCGGTTTCATGGTGACATGTTTCCCGTCACCGAACAGGAAGCGCAGCGGATAGACCAGCGTCATCTCGATGTGTTGCGGCAATTTTTGCGTGCAGAAATCAGCGGGCAATTGTCCTTCTGGCCCTACGATTTCAACTATATCCCCATCGAATTGATCAGCGGCATCTATGACACCTTTCTCAGTGACGGGCAACAACGTGAGCAAGGGGCCTATTACACCCCGCTCCCGCTGGTAGAGGTTGTGCTGAATGAAACCATGCCAGATGCGCAGGTGCGGTCTGATATGAAAATTCTCGACCCTGCATGTGGCTCCGGCGTCTTTCTGGTCGGAGCCTATCAGAAACTGGTGCAGGCGTGGCAGCGAGAGCATGGCAGACCACCTGATGCTGATCGGCTGAAGCAGCTTTTAAAGCACAACATCTTTGGCGTGGATATTTCGCAAGAAGCGGTGTATATCGCCGCGTTTAGCCTCTATCTGGCAATGCTCGACTTTCTGAGCGAAGAGGATATTCAACAACAAAAGTTTCGCTTTCCGCCACTCAAAGGCAAAAACCTGCTCGCCGCTGATTTTTTTGCAGCAGAGGTGACGGAAACATTTGCTGACACAACATTTGACCGTATCGTAGGCAACCCGCCCTGGGGACGTGGAACGCTCAAAAAGGAGGAACCGGCTGGTCACTGGATAAAAGCGCAAGATTTGCCAACAGGCGACGGGCAACTTGTGCAGGCATTCCTCTGGCGGGTGCCTGCTTTCTGTGCAACCGATGGTGAGATTGCGCTGCTGGCACCGGCAAAAAGCACTATCCTGCTGACCAGCACAACCCACCAGCAATTCCGCACCGCCTTTTTTGCGCAGTATGATGTGCGTGCCCTCATCAACTTTTCTGTGCTCCGCCATGAGCTGTTTCCAGAATCCCTCAGTCCGGTCGTCGCCATATTTTATGCACGCAACCATCCGACACGCCAGAAAATAGTGTATGGCGTGCCCAAACCCTCCGAAATATCGCAGCGGTTGGGAGCAATTGTTCTCGACACAACCGAGGTCAAGTATCTGGAACGCAAACAATTACTTGATCAACCTGCGCTATGGAAAATTGCTCTCTGGGGCAACACACGAGATGCTGCCTTGATAGAACACTTGCAAACGCTCCCATCATTACAAAGACAGGCAACCAGGCTGGGTTGGAACATTTCGGAAGGTATCCAGATAGGCGGAGGAGACAAAAACTATGCCCCCTGGCTTACTGGTTTACCTCTGGTACCCACCAGAAATTTCCGAAGATATGCTGTATCTATGGCTATCTGTCAGCAAATAAAAGAGGAGTATTTTCACCGTCGCCGCACCCCTGACATCGTTCAGGCTCCACTTGTTTTAATACGTCAGGGGAGCTGTGAAGCAGCTTTTGTTGCTGCTGGTTCAATAGCATATAGGCACAACATAACAGGGGTTACCGGCAAGCATGGACAAGAACGTCTCTTGAAGTGGCTTGTAGCCACGGTCAACTCGCCGCTGGCACGGTATTATCATTTCTTGACCTCTACAAGATGGGGCGTAGAGCGGGAAAATATCCTGCAAAAAGAATATGAAGCAATGCCCTTTCTGCTACCCGATGAAAACAATCCTGAATTCCAGCAGGTTTTGCAACACTTCGATGAGATTGTTGCGCTGCGGGAAAAACAAGACCAGAATATGCTGCATGCTTCTCGGTACGATGAGGAAATTGAGCAGCATCAACACGCTATTGATCAACTGGTATTCGACATCTACGACCTGACAGAAGTTGAGCGACAACTGGTTGAGGATATTTTGAAGTATGGCATTGAGTTCTTCAATTGGGTAACAAACAAGGGACGCAAGCCAGGAACAATAGACGCTGTTCGCCCGCCCTCGCTTGAGATGCTGCAAACCTACGCCGAGGTGTTTCGGGAGACCACCACCGCGTTGTTGCGCTACCAGGGCCAGACCATGAACGCGACGGTGTATCACGATGGCGCACCATTGAGCGTCGTGTGTTTTGAGGTGGTCACTACCGAGCAGGCGCGGGAGATTGAGCGCAGAACAGCATCCGAGCAACTCAGCGAAACACTGCGCTATCTGGACCGCCTGCTGCTGCAACAGCACTCGCCAGACCTGTATATGCGTCGCCACGTGCGTATCTACGATGGCGCGATGGTGTATCTGGTTCGCCCCGCCGAGCAACGTTTCTGGAGTCGTTCGCAGGCGCGGGTTGACGCGGATAGCCTGCTG
>CAYFVX010000182.1:0-7455 GCA_964346425.1 uncultured Chloroflexaceae bacterium
GCATCTTCAATCGAGCATGATGGGGTTTTCGAGTTTTGTGTTTGTTGCGGGTGGTCGGCTGGTGCTTGGTCGCTGGCAGACGATTTATCTGGCGGAGTTTGATGGTCCGCGCACTCGTATTGTGTATGTGAAGATTTTGCCAGATGCGTAAGGTGTTGCGCAACAGGCGGCTACACGCCACGACAAGCGGGAGAATGGCTCAAGCTGAAAAAACACAAAAAACTCTTCATTCTTTTTGGGGGACTGTTGCTTGCGCTCGTGAGTGCCAATGGTTTGAACGACTATTTTCAGCCGTTGCCCAATCCCACGCCCTTGCCAGATGTGGTTATTCCCTGGTCAACCATCACGCCGGTTGCGATTGTGCGTCCTTCTCCCACTGGTTTTGCAAACAGGCAACAGTTTCCTTTTCCGCCGCCCGGTGGTCGCATTGCGTATCGTGCGGGACGTTTCAATCAGGCGGAACTTTTCGTTATGCAGGCGGATGGTTCACAATACACGCAACTCACCCAGAATAGTGCAGAAGACTGGGACCCCTCCTGGTCACCGGATGGGCAGCATATTGCTTTTACTTCCAATCGTGATGGCAAATACGATATTTATGTGATGGATAGCAGTGGGCATGAGGTGGTACGTCTGACGGACGATCCAATTGATAATTGGGCACCGGCGTGGTCGCCAGATGGACGGCATATTGCATTTGTTTCCAATCCCGGCGACAATATGGATATTTTTCTGATGAATCCGGATGGCACAGAGCAAGAACGTATCGCCAGCGATGTTGCGAATGACCAGCAGCCGTCCTGGTCACCGGATGGCTCACGTCTCGTGTTTACGGCGAATCCGGGGTATGATAATGATGTTTTTGTGATGCAACGAGATGGGAGCGAGCAAACCGCTCTGACTGACGAGCCGGCGGATGCGTGGTTTCCTGCGTGGTCACCGGATGGGAGCCGTATTGCTTTTGCGGCCAATCCTGGCGGTAATTATGATATTTATGTAATGAATGCGGATGGGAGCGGGCAAACCAATCTGACCAATCATGCGGCGATGGATTTTGCACCGTGCTGGTCGCCGGATGGGCGGTATCTGGCTTTTGTTTCGGACCGTGCGGGTAATTTTGATATTTTTGTTATGCTGGCGGATGGTTCTGCGGCAGTTAATGTGACGAATAGCAGCCGCGATGAGGGGGAGCCTGCATGGGGCAATGGGGGACGGTAGAAGATGGACGGTCGCGGGTGGATGATCATATCTTTTACCTAATGATTTCTACCACCAGGGGGTAAAGGATGTGTGGGGCATCCAGCGGGGCAGCCCACTAGTCTGAGTCTATGCTATTACAGAAAACGCGATATATGCAACACCGATGGGTATTTTGTCTGATCGTCGTGCTGCTGCTGATTGGCGGCGGATGCAGCGGTAGCGGCACTGCAGAAGAGGTGTCTTCGCCGACTGCGACGGCAACACCACCGGCCAGCACTCCAGCCGCAGCACCAGATGCCACAGAAACAGATATCGGGCAGGAACCTATGCTGGTTGCGACAACCAGTGACGAGGCTTCTGCTGATGATTCTGTCCAGGCCACACGCATGACTGCGGAGCAAGGTTCTGCTACCAGCGAGGTTCCTGTCGCACCTCCCACACCAACCAGGACACCTACGCCAACTGTGACACCCACGCTCCCCCCCACCTTTACGCCGACTCCTGTGCCGACTCCGACCGGGCGCATTGCTTTTGTTTCTGGCAGTCTGGATGATGCGGAGATTTATGTAATGGGTGCGGACGGCAGTAACCAGCAGCGGTTGACGAATAATAGGTTTTTTGATGGGTATCCTTCGTGGTCGCCGGCGGGCAAGCGTCTGGCTTTTGTTTCAACTCGCGATGGGAACGCGGAGGTTTATGTGATGAGCGATAATGGGTCTGCGGCGAAGAATCTTACCAATCACCCGGCGGTTGATCGGTTTCCGGCGTGGTCGCCGGATGGTCGTTCGATTGCGTTTGTTTCGGACCGCGATGGGCGGGCGGGTATTTATCGTATGCGTATTACGGGGGCAGAGCCGGTTGCACTGACGCTGGGGGTGACGGATCGTTTTCCTTCGTGGTCGCCGAGCAGCAAGCGGATGGTGTTTGATGCAGACCGCTATGAGGGGGAGGAACGTCGGGATGGGAATGCGGATATTTATGTGATGAATGCGGATGGTTCGGGGCAGAGACGGTTGCTGCGCGAACCATCACATGACAGTGTGCCGGTGTGGTCGCCGGATGGTCGTTCGATTGCGTTTGTTTCTAATCGGGAGAATAATTTTGATATTTATGTGATGGATATGAATGGGACGAATCAGCGGCGGTTGACGCGGCATGCGGGGGTGGATATTGCGCCGTGCTGGTCGCCGGATGGGCGGTTTCTGGCTTTTGCTTCGGATCGGGATGGGGACTTTGATATTTATGTGATGAGGCGGGATGGGTCCGGGGTGACGCAGGTCACTGATAATGCGGGGGTTGATGGGGAGCCAGATTGGACGCGGTGATACCAGTGACAAGTGATGAGTCTGGTATGTTCACTGGTAACTGTTCAGAAATGAGGCAAACAGACGAGCCGCGACCGTGAGGGAGCGGACAAATTGTGCTTACGAACGGGAACTATCCGCTTACTGATGTGCGCGGCTCGTTTTCTTTCCCGCGAATGTGAACAGTTACGTTCACTGGTGGGCTTGACATGGCTTGTTGTGTGGGGTATACTTAGTGTGTAAATAACACTAAGTTGAAGGAGCTTTGGCATGGAGGAGAACGCGGCAACTTATGATCCCTCACGTTATGAACGTCCGTCGGTGACGGTGGATGTGGTGATTTTTACGCTGCGGGAGCGTGAACTCCATGTGTTGCTGGTGCAGCGCAAACGCTGGCCGTTTGAGGGGTGCTGGGCTTTGCCGGGTGGGTTTATTGAGATGGATGAGTCGTTGGAGGCGGCGGCGCGGCGTGAGCTTGAGGAGGAGACGGGGGTGCGGGATGTGTATCTGGAGCAGCTCTATACGTTTGGTGAGCCGGGGCGCGATCCACGCACGCGGGTTATTAGTGTGACGTATTTTGCGCTGGTGCAATCGGATAAGCAGGTGTTGCGCTCTAGCGATGAGACGACGGATGTGCGCTGGTTTTCGATGCATGAGATGCCGCCCAGACTCGCCTTTGACCACGAGCAGATTCTGGCGTGTGCTTCTTCGCGGTTGCGTTCGAAGCTGGAGTATACGACGCTGGCGTTTCAGCTTTTGCCCGAGGTATTTAGTATTCTGGAGTTGAAGGATATTTATGAGCAGATTCTGGGGGAGAAGCTGGATAAGGGGAATTTTTATCGGAAGATAAAAGAGGCTGGCGTGCTGGAGGAGACGAATATGGTGCGCGAGGGGCGGGGGCGGCCGACGAAGTTGTGGCGTTTTAAGCGTGACCGTGGGGATAAGCCGTTTGTTTTTCGCTGGCGTGAGGGGAAGTCGTGATATGCAAGCTATGCAGATGTCTGTTTTGATTGCGCAACTTCGTCCTGAGAAGGCGCGGTATGATAAGAATGTGGCGCGGTTGCGGGAGGTCTTTGCGCAGGTGCAGACGCTTTCGCCACGCCCCGATGTGCTGGTGTTGCCGGAGACGTTTTTGAGTGGGTATTTTGTGCAGGGTGGGGTGCGTGAGGTGGCGCGTTCGGCGGGTGAGGTGGCGGCTGATTTGCAGGCGGCGTTTGTGGCGGCGTGTGGTGTTTCTGCGCCTGCGCTGGATGTGGTGGTGGGTTTTTATGAGCGGTATCAGGCGGCGTATTATAATAGTTCGTTGTATGTGACGCTTGGTGTGTCTCCTGATGGGGAGCCAGTTGCTGCGCCTGGGGTTGCGCCCAGCGGTTATTGTATTCGCCATGTGCATCGCAAGGTGTTTTTGCCGACGTATGGGGTGTTTGATGATGCGCGGTTTGTGGCGGAGGGGCATCAGGTTGCTGCTTTTGCGACGCGGTGGGGGCGGGCGGCGATGCTTATTTGTGAGGATGCGTGGCATAATATCAGCGGGTTGCTGGCGGCACTGGATGGGGCGCAGGTTGTGTTTGTGGTGAGTTCTTCACCGGCGCGGGGGGCTGGCGGGGAGCGGCCGGCCAATGTGGAGCATTGGGAGGATCTGGCGCGGCGTATTGCAGATGAGCATGGGGTTTTTGTGGTGCTGGCGCAGCTTGTGGGTTTTGAGGGGGGGAAGGGGTTTCCGGGTGGTTCGCTGGTGATGAGTCCACGCGGGGAGGTGCTGGTACAGGGGCCGTTGTGGGATGAGGCAATGATTATGGCAACAATTGATTGTGCGGATTTGCCGCTGGCGCGGGCGGATACGCCGTTGCTGGATGATTTGCAGACGATGTTGCCGCATTTGCAGCGCGAGCTGGCGCGGGTTGCGCAGCGGCGGCCGGCGGTGGTTGCCTGGGATGATGTCTGCTCACCTTCAACGAAAACAGAGCTAAAGCCAACCACACAGTCAACCGTTCCCACCATTGCTCCGACGACGTTACCGGTCTGGCGGGCAGAGGGTTTTGATCCGTCTTCGGATGCTATTTTGCAGATCAATACGCGGCTGGTGCATGACTGGCTTATTGCGTTTTTGCGGGATGAGGTGGTGCGTCGCCGTGGTTTCAGCGATGTGGTGCTGGCTCTCTCCGGTGGGGTAGATTCGGCGTTGACGGCGTTTTTGTGTGCGGAGGCGTTCGGGCCGGAGCATGTGCTGGCGTTGCGGATGCCTTATCGCACGAGTAGTCAGGAGAGTCTGGAGCATGCGCAGTTGTGTGTTGATGCGCTGGGTATTCGGGTGAAGACGGTGGATATTTCGGCGGCGGTGGATGGGTATGCCGGGCTGGATGGGGAGATGGATAGCCACCGCAAGGGGAATGTTATGGCGCGGATGCGTATGATTGTGTTGTTTGATCATTCGCAGAAGTTGGGGGCTTTGCCTATTGGGACGGGGAATAAGACGGAGCGGTTGTTTGGGTATTTTACCTGGCACGCGGATGATTCGCCACCGGTGAATCCGCTGGGAGATCTGTTCAAGACGCAGGTCTGGGAGCTGGCGCGGTTTGTGGGGGTGCCGGCGGTGATTGTGGAGAAGCCGGCGAGTGCGGATTTGATTGTGGGGCAGACGGATGAGGCGGATATGGGGATCAGTTATCCGCGGGCGGATCGGATTTTGCATTTTTTGCTGCAAGGGTATGATACGGCAAAACTTGAGCAGATGGGTTTTCCGGTGGAGGATGTGCGGTTGGTGAAGCGGCGGCTGGATGGGACGCACTGGAAGCGGAATTTGCCGAGTACGGCGGTGTTGAGTACGACGGCGATAGGGGAGTTTTATTTGCGTCCGTTGGATTTTTGAATAGCACAAGGGAGTGGTTGGTATGTCTACGAGTAGGATGGGGCTGGCGGATAAGGCGCGGCCGTTTCTGGCGTACTTAGATGATTGGTATGAGCGTCTGGAGGATGTGTCGCTGGCGGAGGTTGTGGGGGATGCGCCGGAGCGGGTGGCTGTGTTTTCGATTGATATGGTGAATGGTTTTTGCAAGGAGGGGCCGCTGGCGGGGCCGCGGGTTGGTGCGCTGATTGCGCCGGTGGTGCAGGTGTTCCAGCGGGCGTATGAGCTGGGGGGGCGGGCGTTTGTGGTGGCGCAGGATACGCATGATCCGGATACGCCGGAGTTTCAGGCGTATCCGCCGCATTGTGTGGCGGGGACGGCTGAGAGTCAGACGGTGGCGGAGTTGCGCGATTTGCCGTTTGCGGATGCGATGACGGTGGTTGAGAAAAATTCTATCAGCCCGGAGATAGACACCAATCTCCATGAGTGGATGGAGGCACATGGGGAGGTTTCGACGTTTTTGCTGGTGGGGGATTGTACAGATTTGTGTGTGTATACGGCGGCAATGTTGCTGCGGTTTCAGGCGAATGCGTTTAATTTGCGGCGGCGGGTGATTGTGCCGGCGATGGGGGTGGATACGTTTGATACGCCGGTGAGTGTGGCGCGGCAGGCGGGGATACTGGCGCATGATGGGGATTTGCATCATGTATTGTTTTTGCATCATATGGCGTTGAATGGGGTGGAGGTAGTGGCGCGGGTGGTGTGATAGACCGCTTTACAAAGAGAGATGTTCGCGAGACATAAGCCCAAACAAGAATTATCTGCGGTGATTAACGCAGGGGCAAAGCAAAAAACGCAACGTGGTACTATCAGACATCTTGTTGAAACTCACTTTGTTTCCATTTTGATCTGAACCACAGGCCGGCTACAAAAAATCTGGATTGGTATTTTTATTCCCCTTCACAAAGGGGAATAAAAAAAGCAGAAACCGGAAATTTTGTGCAATAAGTGCCAGATATATGCCATCTGGCACTTGCACAACGTGGCACCTTGTTGTACTATCCACATGGAAAAAAGATCGCCATGTGCCGGGGGATGGCGTATGCACTGGTTTTTAGTCGTTCCCCGCAAGGCTATGGGAGGGAGCAGTGGCAGAGTATAATCGTTCTCAAATTAGCGTCGCACTCGCTGAGACTGATCCTGGATACAGCAATTATCTTGATCTGGAGACCGGTGAAGTTATTCGGATGAATGATACAGATGAAAGCCCCGAGACTTCAGAATTGCGGAACAGCATTATGGAAGGTTATGGTGATCGATACCGCTACATTCCAGGTGGCAATCCGTCTCCAGATGACGCCGCTGTGCAGGCGTGGTTAGAAGCTGAGGGTTTGTAGAGACATTTTTTTCTTCAAGAAACGAATAATACGTTTCCGCACTTTTCCTCTGGACTAAAGCTCTAAGCTTTTCCAGAGGTAGCCTGTTTTCTGGGAAACGGGGTTGCGTTTGCTGGCAAGCTTTTTGCTCATCAGATGCGGCAATCCAGGAAGCAGAAAGAGTGGAAAGATAAAGCTCTTTGCCGGTGGTACTTGTTTCCATACGAACCATCAGCGGAAAGGGCTTTCTTTTCTATGCTCAAGAACGCATTGGCTAGCATATTGCGCAAGGTTTCTACTACCTGTACTCGTAAGAAATTACGTAGCAGTTCATCAGTTTCAACCAAAACTATTGGTATCAGAACTGATTGCAGGCTTTGAAAAACCACAAAGACTTGGAGATTACATCAATTACATAGCAACGGACAGAAGATTTTCTTTCTCTGTGTTCTCTGCGTCTTTGTGGTAGAAGTATCACTTTAGCATGAGGTATTCCATCGGATGAGGGAATTCAGATAGTTCCTTAAAATTATTCTGGCGATGGAACTCATTGCAATCACTCAGCACTCCGTACTCAACCCTCCACTTCCCCATCAATGCCGAGCCGTTCGGCTTCGGCTTGCAAGCCGAGGATAACTTCCTGGATGACTTCGTCTAATGGTACTCCTAGTTCTTCCGGGTAGCACCACAGAATACCGTGGAGTATCCTCAACGGGGTTGACACTGAGGA
>CAYFVX010000183.1:0-7422 GCA_964346425.1 uncultured Chloroflexaceae bacterium
GCCGACCGGGTCTTCGATCCACTCTTCCACGCGGTCCCGCCAGTTGGCTCGCAACCAGTCGCGGACTGGTTCCTCATGTCCAGAGGGAGCGGGAATTTCCAATAATTCTTGCAACAGTTGAAAGATGCGTTCGCTCTTGTCGTGCATTTCCGTCATTCCACTGCTTCCTTTCGCGGTGGTTGGTGTTTTTTGGGGCGTAGCCGCAAAAACACCAACCAGACAGTCGTTTCTGGAGAGATGGTTCCCAGTTTGCCTGCTGCAAGCACTGCTGCCAGCAGGCAATACCAGATACAGAGCAAGACTTCTACCACAGATGGACACAGATACCCACAGATGGATGGAATTGCAGAACTTCTTTTGTCCGGTCTCTGTCTCTCTGTGCCTCCGTGGTAAAAGGAAACTATTTATCCGAACCTGTTGTGATACCTGTTGAAAATTGTTCACTCACTCTCTGCATCAGCTACTGGTACCCACTTCACATTATCATACCAGAGGACATGCATAGAGTCACCCGCCACATCGCGTAGATGGACAAATCCTTCATTGCCAGCCGCAAACGGAAACCGTCCGAGCAACACCCACCCGGTTTGCTGCGCCTGATTCACCACAATCTCCTCGGCCCCATCTCGGTGTTGCACCAGATAGCGGGCTGCCTGCGTGACGGGGTGGTTGGTGGGGCAATAGGGGACATGCACATAGACATCATACAGCTTTTCCGCCGTCAGTTCAGGCTGCCAGAAGGCTTGATTTTCCGATTGGGCCGGGTCTGTGGTCGTGAAAGTCCAGAGCGCATGTTTGTCTTCGCCACACCCGCCCGGACTGTGATACCAGGTAATTGCTGCCTGCGGATGGAAGTATGTGCCTTGATGCAGCGTTTCTCGCACTTCAAACTCGTTGGTTGCGGTATCCACCGGCGGAGCGGCTGGCTGTCCACTGTCTCCTTGCAGCCAGAGAAAGGTTATTTCCACTTCAATCCAGCCACTTGTGAGGCCCAGTGCCCACCATGCACCATCGCCAATATCTATGGCGGTGGGATAGCGTACATACCCTTTTTCTGCATAGCCGCCGTTGTAGCCCTCAAAGTAGGCTGCGTGATCTTGCGGCCAGCCCCGCGGCAGGTCATTGTACCATTCACGTTGCACCGACCAGTAGTCGTCGTGCGTATTCCAGGGGCCAACATCCCAGACCGGCGCAACGATGCTCTTGTCGCCGTAGGTGATGCGCACCTGGTATTCATAGCCGCCTTTACTACACAGCGAACGCCAGGAGGGGAGCGATACGAACCATGCATTTGGCTCGATGACGTAGCCATTTGCGGTGCGATGACCGACCAACCCTTCACGAGTCGCATAGACCTTGTAGGTCGGGGCGACAATCTCTTCGGCCGGTTGCTGAAAGATCTGGTAGTGCGCACCATCTGGGGCTTGCTCCTGTATGGTGATGTTGTGGAGGGTGGGGCTTGCGTGGGTGCTGCCAAAAAATCTTGCGCGGTATTGCACGAAACGCACGGCTTGCGCAAAGACAACCTCTTGCTCACTGGCAATATCGGTATGCCAGGATGTCCAGCGGGTGCCATCACCACTGCCGCGCACGTCTATACGCACGCGTGTATCGGGCGGTGTGGTAGCCTGATGGGAGACGTTGAAGCGGGGAGTGGGATTCTCAACGGTTTGTAATGGCGAAAGGTACAATCCGTAGCGTGCATACCCCTGGATAGGGGGTGGGGGCGCGGATGCTTTCGCAAGCAGTTGCATATCGCCATTCGGCAAAAAGTGTATTCCTGCATGCTGGCTACGGCTGGTTGAAACGGGAGCATGGGTCTGGACCGATTCGGGTGCTGCATGGCCTATCCACGTGGTAGCCAGGGTAATCAGCACCATGATCAAAGTTGCAAGCAATCGCCGTGGATGCTTTGGTGCGAGTCTCATCGGGGAAACTCCTCCTTCTGTTTGTATTCATGGTATGTACGAGTGATGAGCAATGATACCTTATTCTGCGGATTTTGTCATCTGCCACATGGGAGATTAAAGAGGGACCGTTGGAGCATCGGTCATGTTCTTCTGGGCATTTGGATATGGGTTGGTGTTTGGCTTGACACAAAACGGGTGGATCGGTCTTTCGCTGAAACATAGTGGACGGCATTGTATCGTGGGGTGTGTTGGTTTTTCGACGAAGTCGAAAAACCAACACACCCCACCAGAATGGGGTTGTGAGGGGATGCCGTCCCCTCACGCTCCCCTGATTCAACTCCGTTGAGGATACGCCACGGTATTCTGTGGTGCTACTGATGTTTTGCCGCTGGCTATTCTGGGGACCTTGTTGCTGGGGGTTGGCTGGTTTGGCTTCAATGGTGGCAGCACACTGGCAATGAATGCGCAGGGATCCAAAATTAATTATTTTGAACACGGTGCTTGGAGGCGCAGCGGGTATCATTGCTATTGTGCTCGTGTCCGTCTTCAAGCGACCGTTTGCTTCCTGGCAACTTCGACGCAAACCCGATTGGATTGGAGTGTGTTTGTGGGGCTTCAGCCTCGCAAACTCTTCAGAACGCGTGCGCTGCACCGCATCAGAAAGGCATGGTGGTGCTTATTTGCGCGAAATTTTGGTAGCTTGATGCGCATGGGGCGGTGTTTTTCGGGTGGCTACGCCACCCGAAAAAACACCACCCGGACAATCAACTATTCTTCTGGCGCGGGGGATGGCGTAGGCGTAGGCGGAACCTTATCTTCAGAAAGATACCACACGCCCCAGGTCAGTTGCGCATCATTGCACTGCTCCAGACCCTCTGGCGGGATGCGGTCACCGATGCAAGGCATCGCATATTCTTCGTCCTGCGAATAGTCCACAAAATAATCTGGAGTAATTCCAACTTCACTGATTTCCGTGCGCTCCGGGGTAAACCAGTGCGCCACGGTAATCCGCACGCTACTCTCGTCACGCAAGCGGTGGACATTCTGCACAGACCCTTTGCCATAGCTCGTCTGCCCAATAATCGTCGTATTGGGCCGCATTTCGCTCAATGCCCCGGCCACGATCTCGGCAGCACTGGCGGTGCGTTCGTCAATCAAAACCACCAGCGGAATATCTTGCGGTACGCGTAAATCTGGCGTGACCTCCTCCGTTATCGTTTCGAGTTCGCGGGTGTTGCCCTGGCTATTGTCTTCATACAACGCCGTTCCTTCATAAAAGTGGCCCAGAATTTCCAATGACGACCGGACGACCCCACCTGGATTGTGTCGCAGGTCCAGAATAATACCTCTGGGGTTTTGCGCCAGGACGGTGCTCAACTCTTCGCGAAACTCCTCCGGCGTTGAATCTTTGAAATCCGTGATTTGCATGTGGGCAATATCGCCGATCATTTGCATATTTACGCTGATCAGCGGCACACGATCGCGCACAATTTCCAGGTCAAAAATGTCATCTTCTGGCGGGCGGCGGATGGTCAAGACCACGGTACTATCTTTTGGCCCCCGAATTTTCTCGACAGTTTTATCGAGTGCTTCGGCTTCTGCAAGCCCTTCGATAAGTGTGGCGACCTCGTCCCCATCTATTTTGATAATGACATCATCGCTTTGCAACCCTGCTTTGATAGCCGGCGATTTGCGCAAAGGTTTCAGCACAACCAGTTCGCCATCCTGCACCCGCAGGAGCGCACCAATCCCTTCAAACGAACCCCGCATTGTTTCGCGCGAGCGTTCCGCAACGCGTGGCTCTTCAAAGCTGGTATAGTCATCTTCCAGGGCTGCGAGTGTTCCTTTGATAGCCCCATAGACCATTTTTTGGGTATCCAGCGGCTCGGTGTGATAAAATTCACGGTCAACAAGCTCCCAGACTTCCCAGAAAACCGCAAACTGCCTGCTCACGTCAGCAGGCGTCTGTTCCTCGCCAGATGCGGAGGTATCTTCAGCGGTTGTAGAGCCGTTCTCTTCTGATTGCTCATCAGTTGTTGTATTGTCGCTGGCGATTGTGCGGTCCTCTGATGATGACGGGTTTGCTGCCCCCACATTGACCAGACCACTCGATCCCATGCTTCTCATTTCAAATGATAATTTCCATCCTCCCACAAATCCGAGGATGGCGGTTAAACACGCGGCGATAACACCGAATAAAACTGCTTGTGATATGCGAACCATACAATACCTACCTACTCACTACTGTTCCAGTTCATAAAAAATGGCGGTTGCGGCAACAATGGGAGCTGTTTCAGCACGCAATACGCGGGGACCAAGTGACACTGGCATGATACCATGCTCTGTGGCGGTTGTCAGTTCTTTGCTGGTAATTCCGCCTTCCGGTCCGCTGTAAATTGCCAGGGCAACTTCTGGTTGTGCAGCGGTGTCGGTTGCTGCCAGCCACGCACGCAATACCTGCCGCAGAGCAGGTGTCTGTTGTGTTGTGCTCCCCTCTGCGGGCTCCTGGTCGCCGTTGGGTATGCTCATTCCTTCCCAGAGAAGGAGGGCAAGTGCGTATGCGTCTGTTTGCTGGCAGGCCGTATCGAACGTTATTGTCTCCCCTATATCTGGAATTCGTCCCCGACAGGATTGTTCAGCGGCCTCACGCACGATTTTGCGCCAGCGGATCAGTTTGCGTTCATTCGCCCGTTCGCTCGGCAAAGAACGTTCACACACTACTGGCACAAATTGTTGCACGCCTAGTTCCGTTCCCTTCTGAAGCACCCACTCAAATCGGTCGGCGCGTATCAAGGGGACGTAGAGCACCACGTGGGGAGTGGGTTCGCCGCTGGCCTGAACACACTGCTCAATCTGGCCTGTCACGTGCTGACGGGTGATTGCTGTCAGACATACTTGATATGCCAATCCCTGCCCATCAAGCAGCAACACACGGTCGCCTGCCTGGAGGCGCAGCACGCGTCCAAGCTGGTGAACCAGGGCAGTATCATCTATCACAACCGGCTCTTGCTCAAGCACGGCCGGTGCAACAAAAAACCGATGGGTGTTTGCTATCGTGGTTGTCAACAGGGTTGCTCCTTCTCTCTACCGTTTGTCCTTCACCTCCCCTTCCCCCTGCCCCTTCCGGGGCCGGAAGCCCCTCTCCCTGGATGGGAGAGGGGTTGGGGAGAGGGTGAAAGCGTGTTGGAATACCCGTTACGTTGACGCCTATGGGTTGCGAGGGGCCTGACCCCTCGCGCTCCCAACTTAACGTAAGACTTTGCGAAAACCATGATCCCTTTGTGTGCAGCGAGGCACACAGTATGGTATACTTGAGCAGGCAACCTGCGGAACCAATCGCAACGCAGGTTGCTCACTTTGTATTGTACCATTCAGGAGGATACCGAACAGTTATGGCGACGGCATTTTATATCGCTCAGATTCTTGTGAGTGTTATGCTTATTGTGCTGGTGATTGCACAGGCACGCACACCTGGTATGGCAAACCAGGATTCCAGTAGTATGCAACACAGCCGCCGTGGGCTGGAAAAGACGATGCATCAGACAACCATTGCGCTTGCGGTTATTTTCCTGCTGCTGGCATTGGTCAACAGTCTCCCAGTTATTAACTAATATGGCTCGTCGGATTCGCTGGCAAATTGTTATTGCGGCGGTCAGTTCGCTACTCATCCTTACCCTTTTGAGTACGCTGGCTCTCTCCAACACCACTGTGGCCCGCCCCCTTGCGGGTGGTCGTTATGTGGAAGTTGTCGTTGATGGCCCCGATCAGCTTATCCCTTTGCTCAACAATCCTCTGGCAGACCCCGTCGGGCGAGATATTGGTGCGTTGCTGTTTGATGGCCTTACCCGCATTGGTGTAGATGGGCGGCCCAGGGCTGCGCTGGCTGAACGATGGGAGGTAGATGAAGAAGGCAAGATTTACACCTTCCATCTGCGCCGAGATATTCATTGGCATGATGGCACGCCGTTTACCGCGGACGATGTGCTTTTTACCTTGAATACTATTCAGAAAGGCAACTTTCAGGGTGATCCTTCACTGGCGAACCTGTGGCGCAATGTTTTGATAGACCGTATTGATGACTATACCATTCGCTGCACGCTGAATGCTCCCTATGCCCCGTTTTTGATTGCTGCACGGGTGGCTATCCTGCCGGCTCATCTGCTCTCGGATGTCGGTATGGACAGGTGGGCAGACACGGACTTTGCCCGTGCGCCGGTCGGCACCGGTCCATACAGGCTAACAGAACTAACCCCTAACCATGCACTGTTGCAAGCACATGAGGACTATTTTCTGACAGAACCCTTCATCCAGGAGATAGAGCTGCGCTTTATCGAATCACAAGAGGCTGCATTTTCGACGTTGCTGCGACAGGAAGCGCAAGCGATGGGAACCGCTACAACGGTCGAAGCCAATCAGGTCACGCTGCCCCGCACGCTCAGACGGATGCAGGTACCACTGGATGAATATGCTATCCTGAGCTTCAACCTGCGCGATGCGCCGCTGGATGACCGCGAAGTACGGCAAGCGCTGGCGCACGGCTTGAATAAGGATGAACTGATTGCGCAAGCATTGGACAACACTGCTATCCGCCTGGATACCCCGATATTGCCCGGCTGGTGGGCGTATGACCCGTCGGTGCAGTGGTATGAATTTAACCCGGACGTTGCCAACCAGCTTCTTGAAGACCGGGGATTTGCGCAAACCTCTGAGGGGATACGCGAACATGATGGTGCGCCTTTTGTATTACCGCTCATCACCGATAGCGATCCGCTTCGGCTGGCAGCCGCGCAGGATATTGCTCGACAATGGGGCAATCTGGGGGTGCAGGTTGAGATAGCACAGCTTGAGAGTGATGAATTGCGCAAACGGTTGCGTGGACGCGATTTTATGCTGGCAATCCACGGTTGGGCACGCCTGGGGGCGGATCCTGATGTGTTTGAACTCTGGCATTCCAGTCAGGCAACCGATGGGCCAAACTACGCCGGTCTGCGCGATGATATTATAGACGATGCCCTTATTCAGGGGCGCACCGAGCTTGATCTGGTGGTGCGCAGTGAGCATTATGCTACCTTCCAGCGCCGTTGGGTTGAGTTGGTGCCGGGTATTACGCTCTATGCGCCACTCTACACGTTTATTGCCGCAGAGGAGATGGGAGGCATAGGGTTTGAGGCCAGTGGTACTGCGAGAAGTTTGCTGCTGGTCGGACGGGAAGACCGCTACCGCAATGTGTCGGAGTGGTTTGTGCGCAGTACTCAGGAAATTCGCGGCACCTTGCGCTGATTGCAGCAAACAACAGAGAGATAGATATGAAGGCTGCGCCGCAGGTTCATTTTTGCGCCTGCAAGCCGCAACACCCTTCAACAGGTTTCACCGGTA
The DNA here is from genome assembly GCA_964346425.1 of uncultured Chloroflexaceae bacterium. Lineage (GTDB taxonomy): Bacteria > Chloroflexota > Chloroflexia > Chloroflexales > Chloroflexaceae > JAAUSY01. The sequence continues at coordinate 7,287 of CAYFVX010000183.1, forward strand.
TTGGGGGTTGCTTACGCACGGCAAAGAACGCACGTAGCCGAGTGCCACAGCTTTGGAGTGGGGAGTGTGAGAGAACCAGGTCATAGGCGTCAACGTAACGGGTATTCCACCGCGCTTTCACCTTCTCCCCAACCCC
>CAYFVX010000184.1:0-7399 GCA_964346425.1 uncultured Chloroflexaceae bacterium
CTGTTCGGATGCTTTTCGTCGCTCTTTCGCGTTTCCTGAGAGAATCATTGAATGGGTATCGGATACAAGACGTACTTTTTCGCTTTCTTATCAGAGCAACCTGACGGGTTTCCTGAGAGAAGGAGCATTCTCCCAGGAAACCAGGATGAGCACCTTGGCTTGCCTGAAACCCGTCTTGGTATCAAAAAAAGGCATTACAATCACGTCTGAAGCGACGTTTCCTCTGCTGTCTTTACCTGAAGACGTGTTGCCGCCGGTGACAGCTACCGTAGGTCCGGCCCCAGAAGGGATGACAAACAAGGAAATCAACCTGGATCATGCTCGTTCGATGGGTGGGGGCATCGGCAATCCATGCCATATCGTGGTAGACCGTCCACTCATCGGAAAGTTGTCGCAGTATAAAGTAAACCTGCTCTTCAGCCTGACGATTGGGACGAGGGTCAGTCCATTGAGGAGGAATCATTCGAGCCATGGTCTATTCTCCTGGGAAACTTCTCTTCATTGCCTCATTATAAAGCGAAGCAATGACGCACTATCTCGGCTAATTCATCAGGTATATCGTCCGCTTGTTTGTTTTCAAAATGTTCAAGTGCTGCAATTGCCTTCCCCTTCTTATTTGCTTTATTATTAGATATACCTACCATACCCTCAAAGTCTGGTGAACACTTTCTTACATTCCCCAGACATGGATCAATTTTTCTCTGGATTTCCTGGTTAAGTTCAAACGTTCGCTCTGCTGATGTCTTCTTATCTCCTGAGCAGTTTGGGGGTACCGGATCTTCATCATGGATAAGCACATATTTGAGTTGAAAAGCATTCGCAATAGTGATGTAGAGAGGAAGATTGTTTTTGCTACCACAATCAATAACGGATACACGAGGATCAAACACTCCCAATTTATCTGCCAGATACGGAAGTATTGTGTGTTCTGTCTCGCCTTCGACAAAAATCACTTTCTTTGCAAAAAACATCTCGCTCCGATCAGGGTTTATCCACGCCGCCATGTGAAACCGCTCTTTTTTCTCTTTCGTATCACTTCCGGCAAATAGTTCCTGGGTACATTGACGGATGGTAGACCCTGTTTGTGGACAGTCTTTAGCTACGATGGCAATTGAGCGATACTGATCCATATCTACGAAGTGTGTTGAATGGGTTGTGATGAATACCTGATGATGTGGAGCCTTTACAATCTTGTGCAAATCTTTGGATAGTTGCCTCTGTGCGTGAGGATGCAAAAACATTTCTGGCTCTTCAATAGCAAAGATGACGCTCTCAGAAACATTTCTCACAGGTGTGCCTGTGTTGTTAGCAGAACTTGTTCGTACATTAGAAACCATTGCTCGCAATAATGCGAAGAGTACCGCTCGCTGTAACCCATGTCCCTTTCGCTCTGCCAGGGTCTTCACACCATCATTCACATGAAACAGCGTCTCAGAAAACAGCTTTTCAATACCGGGTGCTACCAGTTCAATTGCAATCTCTGATTTCCAATGATCTTGCAAAGCTCCTTTGATTTCCTGTTCTAACCTGGCTAATGCAGATGGGGTAACGTGTTCGATATCTTCCGCTGGTCGCTCATTCAATTGCTGAAATACTGAGGTCAACTGCGTTGCCAGAGCCATAACATGATTATCATGAGCCACCATTTCTTGAATTGCACGCTGAAGCAAACGGCCTAACAATGTGGTGGTTTTTGCCTTGATTTCGTCGCTTAAATCACGTACTGCTGGAACCAGATAAAAATCGGGGAAGGCACCTGCCGGTACGGATTTTTTTCCTAATAAAGGAGAGTCCTCAAGAGCCTCCTCGAATGTCAACTGGACACGTTTATTCTTGATATATTCGCTCTGGAAGGTTTGTACATGGTTTTGAGTTATCTTTCCTGTTGGATGCTGATTAATCAACTCTTGAAGTTCTGGCACATTCTTTATTTCTGACTGGATAGCTTCACGAGTGTTCAATCTCTCAAAAGCATTGGTTTTGAGCCACCATTCCTGGGGTTCTTGAACATAACCACGGTATTTAACTTCGACAGAATCATCTGTCAACTCGGCACTCTTTCGCACTTTAACTGTTTCATTGACGAGAATATATCGCTCAAAAATATCTTTCTCCTTATCGGTCAGTTCTTCAAAGACTAACTCCACCCAGAGGGTTGTTTCATTTGCACTAGGAGAGACGAAAAAGTGCTCCTTGTCTGGCTTCATAGAAGGAGTTAGAGCAAACTCAATCGCCCGAAGAATATTTGATTTACCGTGATTATTAGCTCCCAGGAAGACCATGAAGTTTTCCTTGACAACATCAATTTCCATATCTCGAATGCTACAAAAGTTGTGTATGTGAATGTGAGCGATCCTCATGGCAGATTGAATCTCCTTGTACTGATCAACTTTGCTACTAGATATGATTGCCGTACTCTGTTCCTAAAAAACCGTCTCTATGCAGGCACAGACAGGATATTGGTTGTTCTTCCCTGTCCCTTGTCTGTCCCGCACCTGTGGGTGGGTGAAGGAACCTGGTTCCCTCACGCTTCCCTTTAACGTGGGTTGGCACGCTCCTGCATGCGTTTCCTGTACGTTTGCAAGCGGAAGCTCGCAGCGGGGTGAACCCCGCTGGTCCCCTGTTCCCTTCTCTTCTCCCCCCTACTCCTCCTTAAACAACCGCTTGCCCTTGCCGCGACCGGGCGGGAAGAGCGGGGCTTGCTCCCGTTCGCGGCGGGTGCGTTCCGCTGCGCTGAAATATTCCTGCCATTTCTGCGGCGAGTCGATGCTTTCCCCACCATGCGGGGTGATGCGCTGCCGCACGCGACAGAGCACGGGCGTGTTGATTGCGCTGCCAGCCACAATGACCTGCCCCTTCGACAACGATGGCAACTCGCGCAGCAGGTCGCGCCCCACTGTCTCGACGCTCCCAGCCACGCGGTCCTGGTCTACCGGATTGACGATTCGCATCATGAACTGCGTGTTGCACTGCGAGAGCACATCCGGGTCGAGTTTGCCGGGCCGCTGGCTGATCAACCCCACCGATACGCCAAACTTGCGCCCCTCCGAAAGCACTTGCTTGAGAATGCTCGTGCTCACCAGGTCTGCCGAGGCAGGCGCGAAGTTATGCGCTTCTTCAATCAGGACAAAGGTGGGGTAGGGCAGATACCGCTCGTCCTGCTCGTCCACCTTGCCTTTCTCCGTGTCCTGTCGCGCCTTGAACAGCCGCCGCAATAGGGTTGCAACAACTGTTTGCTGTTCCCGTTCGTCCACCTCATTCAGTTGCAACACCGTACACTGTCCAGGTCGGAAGAGTTCATTCAATTCCAGGTACTCGAAGTCATCAAAAATGGCCGAGCTGCCAAAGACGCTCCGTAGCCGCCAGATGACTGCCTCGGCGGTGTCGGCATAGCGTCCTTCCTCGTCCTCGTCTCCTTCCCCGCCGCCCTTTCCGATAGCCTGTAACTGTCCGCACAGGTGCTCCAATGTCCATTTATCCTCGTTCTGTTTCACTACCTCGGTATATGCCCGCCGCAGCAGATAATACATGCGCTCAGAGAGGTTGGGCAGCAGGTAGGAGAGGTCACCAAGCGTGAGCGAGGCGATGCGCACTTTGACCGCCTGGTTTTTGCTGGGCTTGTGCCGCTTATCCGCTTTGTCTTCCGGGCGGAAAATACGCACCAGTGGCGTATACTCGGTGCTGTGAAACGCGGAATGGTTCATCAATTCGGTCAGCGTGTCATACTCCGCATGCGGGTCTATCACCAGCACACTGGCACGGTTGTAGCTCTGCATCAACTCTTCCAGCACCACACTCGCCAGATAGCTCTTGCCCGCTCCCGTGCTGGCGATGATTGCCATATGGGTACTGGTGATGGCACGTACATCCAGCGTGATGGGCACGGCATCGCTGCTTCGACTGAGCAACGAGCCAATATGCGCACTGCCCATTTCCCTTCTCTGCTTTTTGCTGAGAACCTGGGTGAGCAGTTCATCGGGGGCCAGGAAGATGGGCCGCCCGGAGCGTGGCGGCAGGCGGGGGTTGATGAAATCGCCCAGGTGCTCATCGTAGTGGCCCAGCACGACAGCAGTGATCTCAAACAGTTCGTAGTCTGGCGAGGTGTAGCCGACCAGGGCGGCCACCTGGTCAGGTGAGACAGTCGGGTCGGACAAAAAGGTATCAGGGTACAGACGCAGCGGGCGGCGCAACGTCACACGCCCCAGAATGCGGCGGGCGTGTCCTTCAACCTGTGCTTCATAATAGACAAACTCGCCCGCTTTGATACGCTGCTCTTTGTCGGGCGTGACAAAGGTAAATTCGTGGGCGGTTTCGCCAGGCCCTTTGATCGTGCCTATCGGGGAACTCGCGGTCATGCACGTCCTCCTACCATTGCAACATTTGCTTTCCACGCCAGATCATTGCGCAGGACAGCCAGCAGGGATTGCTGGTCGGGGAAACAGGTTTCCAGATCGGCAATAATCTTTAGCAGCAGCGGGGGGATGACTGCCGTTTGTTGGGCAAGCAGCAGTGGCACATACCCAAGCGCAATGGATGTCCCATTGCGGTGAAAGGCTGCAACCTGCTCCATCGTCATCTTCTCTACCAGCGCATCCACTGCGGCCGCCAGCGGCGTCACTCCTTGCACGACGTCGCCTGTCGTGCCCATCATGCCCACTGCAATGATGCCGATGAGGGTGGCTTTTTCGTTGAGGTAGTCCGGTGAAAAGACGCTCAGGTCTTCCTGGGGCGAGAGACGTGGCCCCAGATTGCCAAAGTCGGGGTTCATCAAGATCGTGTTGTAGATGACCCCCACCAGCCAGCGGTCTGGCGGTGGCGTGTCCAATTTCACGCGCACGAATGTCCCGAAGGCGTAATCTTCCGTCGTCGGGGGGGTGCTGCGCTCGTTTCTGCCATAGACCTGACCCACATAGTCAATGTGTGCGTTTGACTTCACAATCTTCCCTATTGTCATTGCTCACCTCCTCCGTCGTTTGCTTAATGATTTGCGGGTTATCCGCAACTCTTTACCCTGCTGTGCCAGGAAATCTTGAAACAGCCGATTGAACCGTTCGCGGTCTTGCATGGTCAGCACGGCTACCGCATCGGCAGTTTCCAGCGCGTAGGGATAGCCCGTTGCAATCAGGCACTCGGCACGCACCAGATTGAGCACCCGCTCAAGCTCACCGTTTTCCACCATCCAGCGCGGGACATCCAGGCGAGCAGGCGGGGTATCGCTGGTCGTTTGCAAGTAGACAAAGCAGACCTGATCGCTCAGGCTGCGTCCGCTGCTCGGATCGCGGTAGTGCTTGAGCACGCCATCATCGCGGGCGCACACGTAGACCTGCGAGCGGTCTCCCCAGGCGGGCAACCGCACCAATGGTGCATCGCTGAGGTGAGTGGGCACCGGCAAACCGCCCATCGTTGCGACCATCGTCACCAGGTCTTTCGCATACGAACGGTCTATATATCCTACCAGCGGCACCTGACACGCTTCAGATGTTGCCAGCAATCGGCAGATGGAATCACGATAGCGTTGTGCGAGGGATGGCGGCATGCGCGTGGGCGAAGCAAACGAGAGCACCAGCGAGCCATCGAGAAAGCAGAGCGGTTTCACCGCAGCTTCTTGATACCGCTGCATAAAGCTGATGATAGTTTCCACTTCCAGCAGAAAGCGGCGGGCATTGACTTCGGTATCTGGAAAACCGCTTTCGCCGACATCCTCTTCGGCAAATTCGTCGGGAGCCAGCACCTCGACCTGGACATTCTTTTCGTAGCTCTGGTCGGGGTCGTGCGGATTGAAGAACCAGCCCACCTGCACCACGGCCACCGGAATGGAAACATCTCGCTGCGCCTGGATCTGCGACCCATCCACCGCCAGTGTGGGCACACCGCGCAGGATGCTCATTGCCCAGGCGCGAGCTTCCTCGTGATTGTTCCACGTCTGCCCAAACGGGACGACGAGACCACTGCATGTATCGTGCTCGGCGGTCGGCCGTGCCCCTGGATAGTCCTTTCCCTGCAACCCCGCCTCAATCTGGGCTTTTGACTGTTGCGCCAGCGCATCGAACGCCGCGCGGTAGCGGTCACTCTCCTGCTGCGTCTGCACATCGAAGTCAGCAAAGCGGTCTTTTTTCGCCTCAAGTGCCGCCCGCACTTTTTCTGGACTGAGCATTCTCTCTCTCCTAGCCTAGTACCTTACTCACCCCATTGTCTTTGGCTATGCGAATGACATGCTGCGTGGAGCGTTCAAAGGTATCATCGTGGCTAATAACAAACAATTGCGAAAACCCCCGAATGTTCATCATCTGCTCCGCCAGATTGTCGCGTCGCTCGCCATCCAGATTTGTCGTTGGTTCATCAAAGAATGCCACATCAATCCCCGTCATCTCCTTGAGCAGGGCCAGCCGCACCGCCAGTGCTGCGGCCATCTGTTCGCCACCGGAAAGCTGCGAAAAGGCTCGTATGCGCCCCTGGTTCTCCACCGTAATCTTGTAGGTTTCGCTCCACGACAGACGCAGCGCATAATTGTTGAGAATTTCGCCAAAGATGAGACTGGCTTCCTGCGAAATGCGCTGCACTCGTGCGCGAGTGATGTAAGGACCGGCCTCACGCAATGTTGTGCGCACAAACAATGCGCGTTGCGCAATCTGTTCTTGCGCCGCCTGCGCTGCCTGTGCCTGCACCAGGGCGGCTTGCTGGTCACGCAATGCCTGGATTTCCTGCTCAATAGCGGCAAGCTGGTCGCGCCTCACACGAACCCGTTCTTTGAGCGTCGTGTGCTCGTCCGTGAGCCGCTGGTAGTCGCTTTCGTGTTGCTGATAGGTTGCTTCGTCATACTGCGTTGCAAGCGTTGCGAGCTGCTGGCGCAGCGATTCCTGTTGTTGCTGGTTTTCACGGATGTGGTGCTCCAATTCGGCAACCTTCGCCTGTCGCTCTTTCAGACTTTGCGCGAGATTGACGTGGCTGAGGTATCGCTCGTAGGCAGTAGCGGCAGCATCACGGGTCGCCTTTGCCTGCTGCAGCGCAGTATCCAACCCGGTATACGGCTGCAATACCTGCACCAGTCGCGTAATCTCCTCATCAACTGCCACAATCTCCGCCTGCACGTGCTCCAGCTTGTCCTGCATTTCTTCGCGCCGGGCTGCCTGAAACTGGTACTTCTGATAGGCCGTTCGTGGGTCGTCCAGAGCCGCTAATTGCTGGCGCACCTGCTCGACTTGCGCCGGTGCTGCTTCCAGTTCCCGCACCTGCTCGGACAGCCGGTCTACGTGCTCCTGCTGCTCCTGTACATCGTGCTCCCCCTGTCGCACCTGTTCCTCCCGTGCAAGGTGCTGCGCCTGCTGCTGGTGGTCATTGCGCTGCCGCTCGATTGCCTGACGTTGCTGATGGGTGTGTGCCTGCTGCTGCTGATTGGCCG
>CAYFVX010000185.1:0-7396 GCA_964346425.1 uncultured Chloroflexaceae bacterium
GCCCTTCCACAAGCCAGATACAATGAGTTTGTTTTACATTTGGACCAGGACTGCTGTAAGCAAAAGAAATTCAAGAAACAATGCATACTTACAGGGAGTTCTCATGAAAAACATTGCAACAACCATCACACGCCTACTCGTTATCCTGACCTTTTTCTTCTCCATCATACATCTCACATTTGCGGAAGCAAAAACACCCACACCTTCAGCCAAGATACCGCACTATGGAGAACTACTCGATAAAGCCAACCAGCGAGGCGACCTGCGCATTATCATTAGCCTGGACATGGCATTTCAAGCCGAAGGCTCCCTCGCAGCCGCCTCATTACAAGACCAGCGAACCGCTATTGACCACGTGCAACAGCACGTGCTGGAACGCCTGACCCACGAAAACCAGCTTGCCGCCAATGCCTTTACCGTCAACCATCAATACGAAACCATCCCCGGCCTTGCGATGACCGTCAATGCAGACGCTTTGCAAGTCCTCATCAATGCCGGCGAAATCAAGTACATAAGCGAAGACACGCTTACGGAACCACTACTTCATGAAAGCACCACCGCAATTGGTGCAGACATCGCCTGGGAACGTGGATATACCGGCGAAGACTGGACTATTGCCATCATCGACTCCGGTGTGGATAGCTCCCATGAATTCCTGCAAAACAAAGTCGTTGCGGAGGCATGTTTCTCCAGCAACTACAACAATACTTCGAGCACCATCTGCCCGAATGGACAGGAAGAACAGATTGGCAACGGGGCTGGCATCAACTGTGACACAGATATTGCAGGCTGCGAGCACGGCACACATGTGGCAGGCATTGCGGCTGGCAAAGGAAGCAACAAATCAGGCGTTGCCAAAGACGCCACCATCATTGCGGTGCAAGCGTTCTCGCAGTTTGAGAGCGAAGATTATTGTGGCAACAACAATTCCTGTGTCTTGAGCTACACGTCAGACCAGATACAGGCACTTGAGCACATCTACGAACTGCGCAACAGCTATGATATTGCAGCAGTCAATATGAGCCTGGGACGAAGCAAATACACCAGTACCGAAAAATGCGACGACTACAACCCGGCCTACACCCAGGCTGTTGAAAACCTGGTGTCTGCGGATATTGCCGTTGTCGCATCCACAGGCAATAATGGCTATACTGATGGCATGAGCTACCCCGCCTGCATGTCGCAAGTGCTGAGCGTGGGCGCAACAAATAGCCAGGATAATGTGGCGTCATTCACCAACAGCAGTTCATTGCTTGACTTCCTCGCGCCTGGTACATTGATAGATTCATCGTTGCCTGGTGGCAACTACGGCATCAACCAGGGCACATCAATGGCGGCCCCCCACGTTGCCGGTGCGCTGGCCGTGTTGCACGAACGGTTGCCTGATGCCAGCATGAACCAGCTTATCAACCTGCTGAAAGAAACCGGTCAAATGGTTGAAGACAGCCGAAATAACGTGACGACACCACTTATTCAGCTCGATACAGCCCTCAACAAATTTGAAGACCCCTCGCTTGTCCTGGACTACACGATTGCCCCAGACGAAGCGACGCCCGGTGACATTATCACCGCCACCCTGACGGTTACGAACGAGGGCGTTGGCAATGCCAACAATGTGGTATTGTCTGGCAAACTCCCACAAGGAACGGAATTTATGCAGGCCAGTGATAGCGGCACGCTGCTGTATGGTGAAGTTCGCTGGGATGGACTGTCTCTCGCAGGCAATGGAGAGACGCTGGTGCGCACCTTCCATGCCAAAGTTGACAAGGACTATCCCCGATCCACCTACGCCTTCTACGATGATATCGAGCAAGAACTCAGCGATTGGAAGGTTGCATACAATAGCAATTATGCAGAGCAAAGCTGGGAACGCGACAGTGAAGCACCTTTCAGCGGTACTCAGTCCTGGTTTGCGGAAAATATTGCCGACAGCAGCGACCAGTATCTCATTCTCTCCAGCCCACAGACATTGCCGACGCAAGCCGAGCTACGCTTCTGGCATGCCTATCAGACTGAACCACTCTTTGATGGCGGTATCGTGGAAATTTCTACCGATGGTGGCGAAACGTGGGAAGACCTGGGCAACCATATGACCATGAATGGCTATAATGACACGATTGACAACTACTATGGCAATCCCCTGGGTGAGGTTGAAGCCTTTACCGGCCAGAGCAATGGCTATATTGAAACCCGCACCGATTTGAGCAGCTATGGTGGAGAGACCGTGCATATCCGTTTCCATATGGGAACAGACGATAGTGGTGGTGCGCAGGGTTGGTTTGTGGATGATGTGCGCATTGTAGCACTCTCAACCATCAACAGCATTGCCAATGTGGAAACAGAGGGCAGCACGGCAATCCAGCAGATTGCCGTGCCGATGGTGACGGAAGACCTCCCTGAACCGGAACCAACACCGGAACCAACACCGGAACCAACACCAGAACCAACACCAGAACCAACACCGGAACCAAGACCGGAACCAACGCCCGAACCACAACCAGAACAGGAAAACAACGTCGTTTATCTGCCATCCGTGCAGCAATAAGCCAGCAAAAGAACGAGAAAGGGGTTGGCGATGCCAACCCCTTTCTCGTTGAGAACGATATGAAACTCTTTATGTTGTTGGCTCCTCATCCTTTGGCAGCAACACCAAAACCGTCAGAACCGCCAGCAGCGCAACCCCACACATCATCACATAGCCAGTCTGAATGCTTGAGGCCAGCGTGGACCGACTGGCCGCCAGCACCTGCTCAAGTTGGGCAACCACTCCCGCCCCCTGCTCACCAGCCAGTGCCCGAAGCTGCTCCTGCGCAGCAGGTTGCACCAGCACCTGCGGATCCTGCAACAATTCGGTGATACGGACACCGAATTGTTTGGGAATAAGCTCATCCAAACGTGCGATAAACAGGCTACTGACCAGCGTACCCATAATCGCCGTGCCCATCATACTCCCAATCAGACGCAAAAACCGGATCAATGAATTGCCGACCCCCTGGTCTGAACGTGGCACCACAATCTGAATAATCACCAGCATAATAGGCCACTGCATGCCAGTGCCGATGCCACACAAAGCCAGTTCTGCCGAGAGCAAAAGCGGATTGATATGCGGAGTAGCCTGCGTAAGCAACAGCGTCCCGCTGAACAAGAACAATGTGCCGATCAAGATAAGCGGCCGGGTGCGCCGCGTTACCGAATAAATCTGCCCACTGGTCAGGCTACCAACAGACATCCCTACCACCAGCGGCGTCTGGATAGCCCCGGCCATAGCCGGACTCAAGCCCATAGCTCCCTGGATAAAGAGCGGGGTATAGAAAATCAACCCGAACATCACAAAGCCGGTCAGGAAAGAATTCAGCGTACAGGCAACGACCGCACGGATAGTGAACAGGTCCGGTGGTATCAATGGTTCCGGAAAACGATGCTCAATAACCACAAAACCAACCAGAAAAACCAGGCTCAAACCAACCAGCGTAAGCATCGGCGGGGAAGTCCAGGCAAACGTTGTGCCACCCCATTCCACTGCGAGCAACAGGGCCGAAATGCACACCATGATCGCCACCGCACCCCACCAGTCAATTTTTGCGCCATGCTTGCGGGGCGAAAGATCCGCCGGCAGCTTGCGCCAGATAACCAGCATCGCCAGAATACCAATCGGCAGATTCACGTAAAAGATAGAACGCCAGCCAAGCGTATCCGTCATAATACCACCCAGCGATGGTCCGATCATGCTGGATACGCCAAACGTGCTGGAGAGCAACCCCTGCCAGCGTGCCCGTCTTTCTGGCTGCGGAAATATATCCCCCACACTGGTAAATGCAGTCGCCAGAAACATCCCTGAGCCGATACCCTGCACTGCCCGCGAGAGAATAAGCATCAGCATCGAGCGTGAAGCTCCTCCTACCGCAGACGAAGTCACGAACAACGCCACGGCTACCAGCAAAAAAGGCTTGCGCCCATACAAATCGCTCAATTTGCCAATAAGCGGGATGCAAACGGTAGATGTCAGCAAATAGGAAGTCGCCACCCACGGATAGAGGTGAAACCCATTCAACTCGGCGACAATACGCGGCAAGGCAGTACTTACAATCGTCTGGTCGAGCGAAACGAGGATCACAATAAAAGCGATGCCCAGCATCGCAAGCAGGGCTGGTTTGCCATACAGCCCATCGCCACCGGTATCTTGCGGTTTGCTCGTGGCACTCTCCCGCGATGGTATTGCCGGTGTCCCTTGCGTCAATGGGGTTTGATTTGCAGAATATGGTTGTGTTGATTGCATCCGTATATTATACTCCTCATGTCAAGCAAAGTCTGAGGAGATATTATGCAGAAGCAACAAGAATCACTGCTCGAAAAAATACTCAAATACCCATTGAACAATCGCGAGAATGTGCTCGACAAACTCTTCCAGGGATTCTTCAAACTCCTGGAGATGAGCGTGTCGCTCCTGAGCAGGCTGACACGCAAGAAGAAATAACACCTTTGCTTTTTCACTCCCATCTGGTGAAAACTACTTAGATGCCCTCCGTTTTATCAGGAAAAACTCACCAGCGGTGATGGGTTTTTTTTACGATGCCCTTTGCACCGAAATGATCTATTATAGAAACAACAAGAAAGCCACGCAACGAGACAGCGCAAAGACTCTCCTCTCGCAAGGTTCGGGGGAGTGAGAAACACACAATCCGGGTGGGTAATACCTCATACGGGGAAATAAGTAAAAACGCAGAGGCGCAGAGACGCAGAGATACAGAGAGGCAAAGAGGAAAACAGAGCCATCTGTGTTCCTCTGTGGTAGAAGTCATTATCCAAACCTGGTATAACCAGTGCGAGAGGAAATCTTTCCTTTTCTGGCAAGGAGATATTCGTATGGAGAAGTCGGTGTCTGCACTCATTATTGCCCAACCAGGACAATTGCGAGAAGGACTACACATTTTGCTCAAAGCGATACCCCAGGTTGAGCGGGTCAACCAGGTAGATGATTGCACCTCGGCACTCATTATGGATTGTACCAGTGAGCCTTCCATCGTCTTGCTGGATGTCAACCTGCCGTGTAGCAAAATCCAGACAAACGTCCAACAAATCAAAGCAAAATGGCCGCATTCGCGCTATATCGCGCTGGTGGATGATGAAAAAGACGAACCTGCTACCGACATCAACGCCGACGTTCTGCTTTTGAAGGGAGTGCTGGCGTCGAAACTCTTCACGACTATTGAGGAGCTGTTGTAGGAAGCGAGAGGAAGACCAATGATAGACAAGGTCTTGCGCACGCCAAAAGAAGTGGTCCTGTCACCCGTTGCCCAACGATTACTGCACACCATTCATCCCACGACCATAACGCTCGTCGCATTTGGCATCGGTATCCTTTCGGCAGTAATAGTCTGGCAGCAATATTACCGTATCGGGCTGGCTCTCTGGCTGCTCAACCGTTTGCTGGATGGACTGGACGGAACGGTAGCCCGACTCCATCGCAAGCAAAGCGACCTGGGAAGTTACCTGGATGTCTTGCTCGATACGATCATCTATGCAGCACTTCCATTGGCACTGGCTCTTAGTATCAATACAAACCAGGGCTACCTGGTGCTGGCTCTGCTCATAAGCAGTTTCTTCATCAATGCAGCCTCCTGGATGTATCTCGCAGCAATCCTAGAAAAACGGAGCCAGGAACGTGCTCGTTCAGAGGAAATGACGACAACAACCATGCCCGGTGGCATTATTGAAGGAACAGAAACGATCATCTTTTTTTGTCTCTTTCTCTTGCTTCCCCAGGCCATGATTCCTTTATTTCTGTTGATGGCATTGCTTGTGCTGGCAACAGTTTTGCAAAGATTGGTATGGGCAACGCGAAATCTTTGAAATATCCCAGAGGAGATGCCAGATGAAAACCTATGCATGTAAAAACCTACCAGAGAGTACAAAGGAGAGGAGCAAAGCGAAAGCTATGGATACAAGAACACAAGAAGGCACTATCCCATCAACGTTCTGGAGCCGCAACTGGCAAAAATTTGTCGCAGTGACTATCTGGCTCATTATTGTCGGCAGTTTTGTAACTTATGGGGTCGTCACTGGCAAATCGGCAATTGGTATTCTCAAAGACCTGGTTGGACTGATGCAAACCCCCTATGGTGCGCTACTCTACATCATCATCTACGCAGTACGACCACTCGCTTTCTTCTCGGCCGCCATCCTGACACTAGCCGCCGGCTCTATCTTTGGTCCCATCTGGGGCGTGCTCCTCACGATTATTGGCAGCAATACTTCTGCAAGCGTGGCATACATGCTGGCATTTTTCCTGGGCAAAGGGGTACTGGATGAATCCGAGACAAAAGGCACCATCGCCAACTATGCCAACCGTATGCGCCGCAACAGCTTTGAGACTATCTTGATTATGCGGTTTATTTTTCTGCCCTATGACCTGGTGAATTATCTGGCTGGCTTCCTGCGCATCAAGTACGTTCCTTTCATCCTGGCAACTATTCTCGGCTCAATTCCTGGAACAATTACGTTTGTTCTGGCAGGAGCTTCGGTGCAGATCAATGATGTGTTCAGTGATAACTTCCAACCATCCTTCAATCCCTGGACACTGGCAGGTGCTGCGGTGCTCTTTGTCATCAGTATCGGCTTTTCGCGCTGGATGAAACAGCGTGAAGCACAACGGATGAACAATAATCCCGAACAGACACTTGTCAAGGAAGAACACATCGAAGCTAACGCATCGTAAGTATCGCGTTTTGAGCCTGGTATGGTATCCGCCAGATGCAGGCAGCAATGCAAACGGGGTATTTCAGCAACTTGCAAGCCAGAACCATCCCTTTTGCTGAAATACCCAGACCAATTAGAAAAAACCCTGCCACGCATGAGAGATCTGGGGTACCATACAATGAGGGACTAACCAGAACACATTCATAGGAGGTTTTTCATATGGCAGAGAAAGTTCAGAAAAATGACGAACAATGGCGTGAAGAATTGACGCCAGAGGAATATCGCGTATGCCGACAGAAGGGAACCGAACGCCCATTTTCGGGCGAATATCACAACAGCAAAGAACCGGGCATCTATCGTTGTCGGTGTTGTGGAGCCGAGCTGTTTAGCTCCGAAACCAAGTTTGATTCGGGTACGGGATGGCCCAGTTTCTGGGATGTTGCCGACCGCGAAAATATTGCAACCACCGAAGACAACAGCCTCTTCATGCGACGCACAGAAGTCCTGTGCAACGTTTGCGGTGCGCATCTGGGGCATGTCTTCGATGATGGGCCAAAACCAACCAGTTTGCGCTATTGCATCAATTCAGTCGCGCTCAAACTGGATAAAACCAACGGCAAATAAGGGAGCAGAACCCGATTGAGGCATGCAAGCGCAACCGGTGTCACCGTGGTGAAGCTGGTTGCGCAAAGGAAGAAAC
>CAYFVX010000186.1:0-7396 GCA_964346425.1 uncultured Chloroflexaceae bacterium
AGCGGGTGTTCAAAAAAGTCACGGGCACCGAGTTCAACATCTATGGCTATAGCCAGCCGCATGAAGCGTTTATCAAAGTCACGCGCTTGCTGCACGAGCGTGGCACACACAGCGGTGTCCTGCTCGTCTGCGATGAGTTCACCGAATTTCTGCGCCGCTACGAGCGGGCGATAGACCAGCAATCGAGCGAAGTTGATTCCGAGACAATGGCGGTGCAGAGTGTGGCTGAACGCAGCTCAAGGTCTGGTCCCGCTCAACTACATTTCCTGGTCGCCAGTCTGGAAAGCTTTGCGGCGGCGTCAATGGAAAGCAAAAGTGGGCAGGCAAGCAAAGCCATCGAGCGCGTCGGTGGACGCTTCAAGCAACATTCACTTGCAGTGCAGGCCAGCGAAGAGCTTATCAAAGGGGCAATCTGCAAACAACCAGACGTTCTGCTGCTACCCAACCGCCAGCGGGATGAACTGCTCGACATCGCCAGCACGATATGGAAACAGCAGGGACGCAACCGCGAATGGGTGCGTGACACGATAGTTGAAGGTTGTTTTCCGCTCCACCCGCTGACGACGTATGCATTGCCATTGCTTAACCGCAATGTTGCCCAGAGCCAGCGCACCATGTTTCAGTTTCTCAAAAGCGATGAAGGGTTGATGGGGTTTGTCAAGCGTGAAAATCTGGCGACGCAGTTTTCCGATTGGCATACACTGCTGACGCTCGATGTGTTGTTCGATTACTTTCAGGAGAGTATCGCTACCCGAAAACCAGACCTTATGGATGCGTATAACCATTCGCTGCAATCGTTGCACACAGCCACTGTGGATAAGCAACTTGCTGTGCGAGTGCTGAAAACGATTACCCTGTGCGAGGTCATTACCCCGGACGAGATTTTAGCACCCACACGCTCCCGCTTGCAGCAGGCATTGAACCTGCCAGCGGAAGCCAGCGATGATCTGCAAACCGCCCTCACTACGCTGGAACAGGTTGAGGCGATCTACCCGCCTGAAACAGAACATGGCCTGTACAGCCTGCCCATGCCAGGGCGGGTCAGCGTTGTCAGGCTCAGGCAAAAGGTACGCGACCAATCGCATAAACTTTCCACCAGTGTGGATATATTGCAAGCAAAATATCCAGCACCCGTGGTTGAAGCCAAAACCTATAATCAACAGCGTGGAACCCATCGTAAACTGACCGCATTCTATGTTGGCATTGAAGCTTTGTCGCAACCTGCGCGGCTCAAAAGAGACTTAGAGAGGGCATCAGATGCGTTGCTCTGGTATGTGGTGGCGACCAGCGATACCGAACGGGCAGCCGCACAAAGTGCGGCGCGTGAACTGACACGCCAGCATGACCATCTGGTGGTAGCGGTACCCGTCGTTCCGCTGGAAATTCTGAGTGCGTTGCGCGACTATGAAGCACTGACGAAGGTGCGCAATGACCCTGATGTGGAAAGCAGCGCACGAGCCTATCTTATGGACACCGGTACTATCGGAAAAACCTATAAAACGAACCTTGAGCAGGCACTCAAAACCCTGACTGATTTTCGACAGTGGGAGTGGTTTACCCGTAGTTCGGCACACACCTTACCGAACCAGCAAAAGGTGTATGAGGTAGCAAGCAAGCTCATGGAGCAACTTTTTCCCGATACCCCGCCGCATCAACTGGGACAGCATTTCAAACCTGATACCCTCTCCGCAAGTTTGAAAAAAGCTGTGGAAAGTATTATCAAGGGGTCTGTCCAGATCAACAAAACATCGAGTGGAGTGACTGAGCGAATTATACGAGTCTGCCAGACACGCCTGGGACTTTTAAAACTTGATAGGACCGAAGGATCATTTGAAATCTATGTACCAGATGAGCCTGATGCCCAACAGATGCGGAGTAGAAAAGTGTGGCGATTGCTGCACGACAATCTGGCGGCTGGCAAATCCTGGGCGACTATTGCGGAGGCTCTTCGTAAACCACCCTACGGGCTGTATGACTCGCTGCTGCTGGTCTATCTGGCTACATTTATCACCTACCATGCCGATTCGATTGAAATAGCCTACAAAAAAGCTATTGCTGGCCGCCCAAATGTAGACATGGGCCTACTAGAAAAACTGCTCACACATCCGCGGGATTACACATTGAAGTATCAACCACTCAGTGAAGCAGAACGGCGATGGCTACGCGGTATTATTGATCATGGTATCAAAAAACAACTTGCAACCAGTTCTACCCAGGGCAAATCATTGCGAGCCAGTGTTGCAGACCAGGTCCAGGCATGGGTCAAACAGCTTAAATTGCCGCTGTTTGTTGAACAACTTGACCAGGAGACATTTCAAGAGATGGTTCCAGATGTTCCCCAGACCCATCTTGCGGTTGCGCTCCGGCTCATCCAGGAGAAACAAAACCTTGATGCCATGCTTATGCATGATATTCCCGCACTGCTTGGCGCACCGGCTGACCGTACCCAATGGCAGGAAGCAGATGCCAACGAACTGATTGCTCGTTTCGCCGAAGCCTGCAACACGTTGCGCCAATTTCCGCAGATGCTATTACAGCATGTGGAGAGACGTATCGCCACATGTTTTGGATGCGACCATATGGCTGTTGCTGACCAATGGAATGCCATCTACGAGTGGCGACAAAAAAAGCAGGTTGTCAATCCGGAAACGTTGTATTCGTCCGCCCGCACCCTCTTTCGGCTGACCAATGATCCGCGTGGCTCCATTGAGCAGACAATCCTCAATGAATATACTAAAACTATTGTTCGTATCAACACCGAGTATCAGCGATGGACTTCATTGGAGAGCCTGACACGGTTGGAGCAGGAAATCGAGAAAGCTCTGCAAGAGATAGAGGCGCAATGGAAAGAGGCAGCACCGGGCGAAGAGGTCTGGCTGGATGGGTTGGCAAGCGCAGCTTCAGGTCGTTCGTTGACCAGTGCATCAACTGGCGAGGTAGCAAACCATCTTGTCGCATGGGCACAGGGATTGACATGGCCAGCCTGTGCTGCAACGATAGACCAATCATTTCTTCAGCGGCTCTATCCAGAACTGGAAGATGAACAACAATGCCAGGATGTCTCCTATCTCTTACAGCGTGTTCAGCAGGATGCTGCCCAATGGGAGACTGAAGTGGTCGAGACTCTGTCCAGACAGTTTGGTATCAAGAACTGGCGCAAGCAGGAAGTCCAGGATGCCCTCAACCGCTTTGTTGCTGCGCTGCAGCATACCGCGCAGTTTGATGTGTTGCTGCGGCAATATGTGCTGACCAGTACTGCTCGCTGCTTTGCTGATGATCAATGGTCGCCGGGACAGGATAATCAATCATCCATAGAGGATATTCTGCTGCACTGGCGGAATGCCCATATTTTGCCAGAACAGAATGATCTCTCCGAGGATGCCTGCATCCTGTTGCGCAATATCGCCACCGATACAACTACCGCCGAAACCTTGCTGCTCAGCACATTGCCCCGTGCGTTTGCTGATATTGGACAGGCATACCAGCAGTGGAAACGTTGCCAGATGTTCGATCAGTATATCGCCAGAGTGCGGCAGGTGGTGGGTGAAATCAATGCCTATGTGCCGCTGACCTATGCAGAACAAATCTGGCTTACTGGCATTGTGACGAAGGGGTTGCAGCAACCCTTGCATGAAACATCCTTTGAAAAGCGACGGCTCCTTTCCATTGTAGCGAAACAGGTACACGCCTGGCTAGAGGATCAACAACTGCCGCAATTTAGCATGACGCTTGGCGAAGCCGAATTGCGCATCCTTTTCCCTGGCATTGAAGAATACGTGATAATCACCAGCAGATTGCTGCTCAACAGTTTCTCAAATGGCTCTGAATACATTGAGTCGCTGCTGCTGGATACGCTACCAGCAACGTTGTTAGAGCAGGAAACCAGCAGTACAGATTGGAACACCCAGGATGTTGGTTATCTGCTGGAGCGATTTGGAGTGGTCTGTCAATGTGTCAGGTCGCTCAATGAGCACATAGAACATGATATGTATGCAACATTAGGGGGATTGCTTGGCATAGCTGACAAGAAGGATACGACCCCGACCATTGTTGCAGGAATACGTCAGTGGGCACAACAACACATCCTGCTGTCCGGCGAAAAACTATCGCCCAATGCAGAAGCTCTCTACGAAGCCTTGCGAATGCTCGATGCCAACCCCAGGAATGCATTGCTGGAACGGTTGCCGCGGAAAATCCGAGAAATACGGCAGCCATATAACCTGTGGCAAGACTGGCAAACCCGTGATGAGTATATTGCAGTGCTCCGCGAAGCTGCCCAGGAGATAGAACAGCGCGGCCATGTCGGGGAGGCAACCCCGCGAGTACGCAATCTCTGGAAAAAGTTCAAACAGCAGTACGAGGACCTCACAGCAGACGAGCAACGCTGGCTTATCAAAGCATTCAATGAGGAACTGCGCCAATGATTACTATTCTGGCAGACCTGCATCATTATCAAGCATCAGAAGCCGATGCACTCACCGCAGCCAGCAGTGCAGACTACGTACCCGTGCGCATGGCGATTCGGCGTGCGCTGGATACCCATACCGCGCTGACCGTGCATGTGACGCATCCGACTCTGCTCCACTGGCTCAAAGATTTGCGCATGTATCCATCCGATGTGGTGGTCTGGCAGATTGCCGATCCTGCGGAGGAGTTTGCCGATTTTTTCGGCTTTGCCCCACCACCGCTTTTCACACGGGAGCTTATTGTTCAGCTTGATCTTGCATTACTGATGCCGCCACAACCCGGTCTGACCGTTGATCCTGTCGCCTGGATCCTGAGCCAAAAGCTCCATAATTTGTGGGGATATACCACAAGCTATCCTGACCATCTGGTACAACTCGCAACCTGGGGGATACAAAACTCGGATCACCTGCCTGACTATCTGTTCCCGCTGGTCCAGGCACAGCTTGATCTGTGGGCAACACAGAACCCCGCGTATTGCTTTCTGCATGCTGCGACGCTCTGCGAAGACAGCACCCGCTTGCTGCTGCATTCCCTGCTACACCGCTATGATAGTCAGTGGCTTCAACAGCAAGGATTACACGAGGCACCAGTTATTGATGTGAGCAATCAGCACGAGGTATGCATTGCCATGTTGCGCGAGCGAGAGCCATTGATAGCGGCATACTGGAATCGGACGTTCGCCGCAGCAGACCAACCGCCGGAATTAACCATTGCCGCCGCGCTTGCTCAAATGTCGGGATTGAGTACTGCCGAATTGACCGCTCTGACGGGCGTGCTTGACCGTCACCCCGATGTGCTCAATGCAGACCTGTTGCAACAGATTGCTGAGCGATTTACGCATCTACCCAATGCCAGCGAGGTGGTTCAGGAGTTTGCAACACGGGTGAACCCTGCCATCCCACCACTTCCAGACCCCGCCTGGTCTATTGAGCAATGGCTACGCTGGGCAACGCAAGAGTATATGCCCTACTTCGCCTGGATTATCCGTAGCGGGCAACCGCGTGAGCATCAGCAAGCCTGTGCTTCCGCTTTTGCAGACTGGCTTGTGCAAGCCTACCCTGCCTGGCTGAACACAGAAAAATCACCCGTCATCATTAGCCAGTATCAGCACATGCGCAGGCTCCTCGACCGCGATGCACGTACTCTGGTCGTCTGGTTGGTGGTGGATGGTATGACCTGGTGGCAGGGCGAGCATCTGCGGACCGCCTGTGAGCAGCATAGTTTCTATGCCCAATCGCAGACGGTTGGTGTGGCTGCACTCCCTTCCATTACGACCATCTCCAAGCGTGTGCTGGTGACAGGATTGCCGGCAACCGAGGAGGTACCGTCCTCCATTGCGCAGGCAGCGCGTAAACAACTTGGGAGGAGTGGCATTCCCCACCACGTCTGCTACACGATGCACGAAGGAATGAACGTGCTGCAACAGAATAATGCCATTCGGTGCCTGGTAGTGCTGTTCAATATGCTCGACAAAGTTGCCCACGAAACCAGAACCTTTACCGATGATGCCGGTATCCGTGGCTACCTGCAACAACTGGCAGATGACCTGGCAAAGATCAAGCGATGGTGTATGCAGCATGGCCGGGCGTTGCAGGTGTTGATTGGCAGCGACCACGGTAGTACGCTTTTGCCCGCCAACGCTTCCTGTTTGCCGCTACCGCGTGAAGCACAGGATGTCTATGACATCTGGGATGATGACACGACGACGCAGACAGAGAAGCATAGCCCGCGAGCGGTAGCCATTACTGACCCGCAGAATCTGCCTCCAGATGTGACAGACCATTGGTATGTGTTGGAAGACACTCGCTATCAACTTGCGCGACCCTATCTAGTGCCGCGTGGGTATGCCTATGTTGCGCAACGCCCCTTCGGATGGACACACGGTGGATTGACACCGGAAGAGGTCATTGTACCATTGTTGCACCTTGCGCCAGAGCGGTTGCAGATAGAGCCGGTAGCAATACAATTGACTGGTTCACTGCGGGCAAATCAGCAGACGACGCTCACGCTGGAGGTAATCAATCCTAATCAGGTTCCGCTGGAAGTTGTGCGTATCCAGGTTGATGGTGTTCCATCATCATCTACGATTGAGCATATCGCGGCCGTGAGCACCCACCGTATGGAGATTACCGTTCCGCCCATCTCAACCCGTGACACAGAGCTTGAGATGGGGTGGCGGCTATGCTACCGCATTGCGGGTATGGAGGATGAGCAACAGGGCAAGCACCGCATTCCTATCCGACGATTGCAGGTTGAAGACAGGAGTATGGACGACTTTTTTGATGGGTAAGCACAGGAGGGGGTGTGGCTCAACAAGGTTCTCCTCTGAGGCAGGTGCCTGCGGGTGTGTGAGGGAACCAGGTTCCCTCACGCTCCCCTTTGGAGTGGGGTTTGTGGTTTTTTCGACGAAGTCGAAAAAACCACAAACCCTACCAGAATGGGCTGGCACGCCCCTGCGTGCATGTTTTGCCCGTTTGCAAGCGCAGCTTGCAGCAGGGTTGAACCCCGCTGAGAGGTTCACCTGTATTGTGTTCTGCATAAGATGGGACGTTAGGATTGCTTCGTTTGCACTGCCAATTGTTCAATTGGACTGTAGTTTGCGCCAGGAGGGGGTACATAATCCTCAAGCAGTCCCCGACTGGGACAACCTTTCTATGGTACAATCAGAACAAGATACCGCACAGATAAATTACGCACGATGTGCTGCGGCAATCGCTACGTATACCATCAACGTCCCCAAATGTGAACACTTACGTTTTCAGGAGTATTGTATGAAACTATCAAACGATGAACAGAACATTGCGGTGGTTGAGCTTATGGAGAAAAACATATTGCATCTTCCGGATAATCTGGTGAGTGGACTGCACACAGGTGAACGATTTATTGTGTTACGGAATGGTGATCACCATTCCGTAACACAATAAATCGT
>CAYFVX010000187.1:0-7395 GCA_964346425.1 uncultured Chloroflexaceae bacterium
TGCGTGAAACCAGAGGTTTGCTGCTGCGCAGCAAGAAATGGACAAAGTCCAGTTTCAAATATGGGGAAAGAATGGCGGCTTCAGGCCGCAGGTATGTACCTGCGGCGCAGATTCATATCTGTCTGGCATTTGATTTGTCAGATATCCCCGATTGCTATACCATGTTCATATTCACATTTGCCTGGTGTCTGGCAATGACAATTCGCTGAGGATTTTTTTACGCATGGAACTTAATGAACTACAGGCGCAACGACTGACCAAACTGGAACGGCTCCGCGCAGCGGAGATAGACCCATTCCCGCCACGTAGCCACCGAACCCATACGATTGGCGAGGTGCTAACCGACTTTGACGCAATGTCGGAAGCCCAAACAGTCGTCACCCTGACCGGGCGTATTGTTGGCGCACGCCGCGTGATGGGCAAACTGGCCTTTGCGCATATCGCAGACGAAAGTGGTCGCATTCAACTCTGGTTCAGCAAGCGAGATATTGGCGAAGACCTGTTTGCGCGGTTTCGGGAGGATTTTGACACGCTGGATATTGTGCAGGCACGCGGAACCCTGCGCCGCACGCAGAAAGGCGAACCATCCCTCTTCGTTGAGCAGATAGATATGCTGGCAAAAGCCCTGAACTCTCCGCCGGAAAAATGGGAAGGGTTGAAAGACGTTGAAGAGCGACATCGCCAGCGGTATCTCGATTTAATCGTCAACGAAGAGCGGCGGACTATCTTCCGCATTCGGGCACAAGTAATTGGTGCTATGCGTCGGTTTCTCGATGATCAGGGGTTTGTGGAAGTGGAAACGCCGATGTTGCAACCAATCTATGGTGGAGCGGCTGCCCGCCCCTTTGTGACGCATCACAACCAGCTTGGACAGGACCTTTATCTGCGCATCGCCACCGAACTCTACCTCAAGCGGCTCATTGTGGGCGGTTTCGACGGCGTGTATGAAATCGGCAAAAACTTTCGCAATGAAGGGGTAGACCGTCGGCACAACCCGGAGTTTACCGTGATGGAGTGTTATCAGGCATATGCCGATTACAACGACATTATGCGGCTGGTGGAAGAGATGGTACGGACAATTGTGCTGGATGTCAAAGGAACGTCCATCGTCACCTATCAGGAACAACCGATTGACTTTGGCCCCGACTGGAAACGCATACCGCTGGTTGAAGCTATCCAGACACATTGCGATATTGATATAATGCAGGCGAGTAGCCTGGAATCGCTGGCAGATGCAATCACTACGGCTGGCTTGCAGGTGGAGCGCAAAGCAACCTGGGCCAAACAGGTAGATGAACTCTTCAGCACCTTTGTTGAACCAGCGTTAATCCAGCCAACCTTCATTCTCGATTATCCAGTTGCCCTCTCACCGCTGGCAAAACGCAAGCCCGATATGCCCGATTTTACCGAGCGTTTTGAAGGGTTCATTGCCGGTATGGAAGTGGCGAATGCGTTTACCGAGTTGAATGACCCGCTTGATCAGGAACAGCGGTTTCTCGAACAGGGGCGAGCTTATGCTTCTGGCGATGATGAAGCGCACCAGATGGACAAAGACTTTCTGAATGCACTGATGTATGGGATGCCGCCTACCGGCGGGTTGGGAATGGGAGTTGACCGGCTGGTGATGGTCATGACCGATCAGGCAACAATCCGCGAGGTCCTCCTCTTTCCACATCTCCGTTCCAGGGAGCAGGAATGACAACCGTCCTTATCAATGGCATAGACACGCTGCTGGGCAGTCGGGTTGCCCGCATCTTGAGCAATAACGATACTATCCATGTGCTTGGCATGGGACAGCAAACCCCGGCCGTTGACGTCGGTCGCGCCAGATTTTTGCCGATGGTTGCGGCGTTCAATGAATACACCGACCTGCTTCGTAGCGAGCAGGTCAATGTAGTGCTGCACCTTGACTTTCTGGGCGAAGAGCACCCAATCAAAAACCGAGAACAGGCAGTCCAGCGAAATGTGTTGCGCAGCATCGGCATCATTGGCAGTTGTGCGGCCGCAGGGGTGCAGCGGGTAGTGCTCCGCAGCAGTACGCTGGTGCATGGTGCCAGCATAACCAACCCGGCCCTTATTGCCGAAGAGCAGCCATCATCGCAAGCGAAAGTCTCTGGCTTGCTGAGCAATTATCGTGAGGTTGAAGCGTTTGCCGTTGACTTTGCCAGCAAGCACTTGGATATGCAGATAGCATGGCTGCGCTGTGCAGGGTTGGTGGGCAAACAGAGCCGTTCTCCGCTAGCTCACTATCTTGCCCAGCGCATGCCACCGATGATAGCCGGCTTTGCCCCACGGTTCCAGGTGCTCCATCTGAATGATGCAGCCCGTGCTTTTGCACTGGCTGCTACTGCAAACGTAGCAGGAGCTATGCATATCGCTACCGAGCCGTGCGTCAACCTGCAACAGGCCATCCAACTGCTGGGCAAACAACCAGCCTGGGTGCCAGCCCCATTGCTCAATGTGACGACCGGGCTACGCATAGGCTCCTGGCCCTACGACCATGATTTTTTGCGCTACAGTTGTCTGGTACGCACCACCCGTGCGCAGCAAGAGCTTGGCTGGCAACCCACCTATCATGCGCATGACGCCTTGCGCGAGATGCGGAGCAAATGAGTGATGAAGAAACAAAAACAACAAAAGACCGCTGGTTCCCCCACCAGCCTTCCCGACATCGAATCTGCCAGGAAGCAACTACAGGCGCAGGCTGATTTTATCCAGCAACGCTTGCAGGGCGATTATCAAACGGACATCTATGGCATGGATGCCGAGTTGATTGAGCGGGTGCGCCCATTTCTGCGTTTCATGTACCATTCCTGGTGGCGTATCTCTGTCGAGGGAGTGGAACACATCCCTGCCAGCAGACGTGCTCTGCTCGTCTCCAACCATAGCGGAGTTATCCCCTGGGATGGCGCGATGATAGCGACGGCCGTCTATGAAAACCATCCGCAATCGCGCATTGTGCGCAACCTGTTTATGCACTGGTTCAGCGCCCTGCCATTCGTCGGAAATACATTATCTAGCCTGGGAAGCGTCCCCGGCCTGCCGGAAAATGCCGAACAGCTTTTGCACGCAGACGAATTGGTCTGCACCTTTCCTGAAGGAGTCAACGGAGTTGGCAAACTCTTCCGCGACCGCTACAAGTTGGCACGCTTTGGACGAGGTGGTTTTGTGCAGACCGCTCTGCGTACTGGTTCACCTATCATCCCCATCGCAGTGGTTGGGGCGGAAGAAATCTACCCAATGCTGGTGAACGTGAAACCAGTTGCCCGATTGCTGGGGACACCCTATTTCCCGCTCACTCCGACATTTCCCTGGCTGGGGCCGGTCGGCACGGTGCCTTTGCCAGTGCGCTGGCATATCACCTTTTGCCCACCGGTCGAACTTGATGGGTATACATCGGCGGATGCGGATAACCCGCTGGTCATTTTCGAGCTGACCGAACGGGTGCGGCAGGTCATTCAAACGACACTGAACGAGAAAGTCGCTGCCCGCTCGTCCTGGTGGTAAAGGTTACAAGTGCCGATAGACGATAGACGGTAGACCGTAAAACCGTAGACAGTAGTTTTATCCGTCGTAAAGGTATTCAAAGATTTGGTCGTTGACTGGCAACTGTCCGCCGTCTCTACGGTCCACCGTCTACGGTCCACATTCAAGATGGAGCTTCTCATGCCTGCCCGTTTCTTTTCTGCCATGCTTTTCCTCTTTGTTCTGCTGGTTGCCAGTTGTGGAGCTGCCAATATGGGAGATGAGCCGCTGGTTATCACGCCTTCCCCGACATCGCAGAAAGCACCGACTGCCACGACTCCTGCTATCAACCAAACCGCGACACGTGCTGAAGGGAATCTTTCACCTACGACACCTGCATCTGCACCCGTAGTAGCTACAGCCACCACGGTCTCTGTCCCTCCAACTCCCTCAGAGGCAAGCGCAGAACCAGCGACTGCCGCAAATCTGGACAGCCTCAGCATCAACCTGCGCAAAATAACTACGCTGGAACAACCCCTGCATATCACGCACGCTGGCGATGACAGTGGACGCCTGTTTGTGGTAGAAAAGGCAGGTCGCGTGATGATACTCCAGGATGGCACACCGCTCGACCAGCCATTTCTGGATATTCGTAGCCGCGTCGGATCGGACGCAAGTGAGCGTGGTTTGCTCAGCATCGCCTTCCATCCCAACTACGCATCCAATGGGCAATTCTTCCTCAACTATACCAACCTGGAAGGCCATACGGTCATTGCGCGTTACCAGGTAACCGACGACGCGAACATTGCCGACCCCAACAGCGAAAACATCCTGCTGGTAATAAACCAGCCGGCCGCCAACCACAATGGCGGCCATATCCTGTTCGGTCCAGATGGCTACCTCTACATCGGCATGGGCGACGGCGGGCAGGCAGGCGATCCGTGGGGCAATGCGCAGAACCGCAACGTGCTACTCGGCAAAATATTGCGCATAGATGTAGAGGGCGAACCACCCTACACCATCCCGCCGGATAACCCTTTTGTTGGGCAGGAGGGAGCACAGCCAGAGATATGGGCGTGGGGCGTGCGCAACCCCTGGCGTATGACGTTTGACCGCGCAACGGGTGACTTCTACATTGCCGACGTGGGGCAGAATAGGTACGAAGAGGTCCACTTGCAGCCAGCCAGCAGCCGCGGCGGTGAGAATTACGGCTGGGATATTATGGAAGGCGCAGAATGCTTTCCAGAGACGGAAACCTGTGATAAAGCAGGGCTGGAAATGCCCATCGTCGTCTATTCGCATCGCGCTGGCAATTGCTCGATTACCGGCGGCTATGTCTACCGCGGTCGCCAGTTTCCCGCAATGAACGGGGTCTATTTCTATGCGGACTATTGCAGCGGCATGCTCTGGGCACTCCACCAGCATGAAAACGAGTGGCACAACCGGCTGATGCTGGAGACAGGTATGAGTATTAGCTCATTTGGCGAAGATGAGCAGGGCGAACTCTATCTCACCGATTTGTGGGGCGGCGGGGTGTATCAGGTAGAAGGAAACCGCTTGTAGACTCTGTTGGTCCATGTGTTTTGGGTGATAAGGCAGGGGTTTGGCGGTGCCAAACCCCTGCCTGGAGCAGACGAGACGCCTTCGCTCCCAGGAATTGGATGGACGTTACCAACAGAGTCTACAAGCCGAGGGATTCCCCTCCAGGAAACGCTTCCACCGCACAGCAACCGAGCGGGTTTTGCCGCGAAAGAAACGGATAGACGGGCAGAACCCGCGGTCGAAAACCGCGGCTACGATTCCCAACGGGGTTCTTGCCATCGAAAAATCTCTCTACATGCGAGGAGGGAGATGCCCATACGCTTTGCTCACACGATGGACTGAAAATCCGCGTTTTGGGCCGCCCAGCGGAGCAGTGATGCAAGGAGTAAACCACCGCTCCGCGCTTTTTGCGCTTTGCACTTTATGCTGTGCGCTCGCCAAACACCTGCGGCACGAAGCAACCATGCAAACCATACGGAACGTGATGCTTGAGATGCAAACGTGCCAGTGGACCCTTCGTCAGGTCGCGCCCATCCAGAATAATCACATCGCTGCGATGGTGCTCCGCATCATATACCAATGCCAACACCCACCCATCATCTTCCTGCTCTGAACGTGGCACAAAAACTGGCTCGCCAACAAACCCACGCGGGGCCGCACTCCAGAGTTGCGATGTCCCCTCGGTCAGGTCACGCTTGATGATAGCCTGATGTGGCGCATTACCCTCGGTCTGCTCTGCGCCGATCAAGAACACGTAGCGATAGGGCCGCCCTTCATGCGATGGATGAATCGCAGGAAACTCGCAACTGCGGGATTCGATAATCTGCGCGTCAACCTTTTTCGTGTCCCTGTTGATAGTAAACCGCCACAACCGACCGGGCGGGTAGGATGAAAACTCGATTTCGCGAAAATCCTGGTCGGGTTCAATCACCGGGAAATCGTCGTAACAAACCGAATCAACAACAATTTCATCCTCGCTCTGTTCAAACGCATTGGCGTGATGGAAAATAAAGATAGAGGCCATCTGGAAGCTGACTGTTTCGACCGGTCCATCCGGGTCACGCGGCAGCAGAAGAATGTTCGTCGGCGCATTACGCTTCAGGTTCAGACATTGCCCGGCGGCCCGCCAGCCAGCCAGGTAGGGGAGCGGATTGTAGTCAACGGGGTTTTGGAAGAAAATGCAGTGCCCAGGCGTCAACGCGTAATCATGCACAAACGCGAAGCCAGGAATACGATAGGCGTGGCGTTTGAGCAGGTCGCCTGACTGGTCAAACTCGTAGAGGGTGATGACGGTCGAGAGGCCGGGATGGACACCAAAGCTCACCAGATGCGGCGAACCATTCACGTCCGGGTCTACATGCGGATGCGCGGCAAACTCCGGGCCGGGGCTTAAAATTCCCCCCATGTCATCTATCCCTATCGTCTCTAGCGTGGCCGGGTCGAGCTGATGGGGCTTGCCGGCTTCCCAAAGAGCCAGCAGTTTCCCGCCCCAATAGACAATATTCGTATTGGCAATGTTTTTGAGCGAGAGGTCAAGCATATTGTTCAGCCAGCCACCGCTCCGTTGCGTGCCAAACACACCGCGATAGAGTATTTTGCCTGCTTCCTGCTCTGCCAGGAAACCCTCGGTGCGTACAAAGCGATTGCGGAAATGGACACGTCCGTTGTCAAACGTGATGGCGCAGACCATCCCATCGCCATCGAAGGGGTGATGAATGGATTGCCCATTGATCTCGAACAGGCCCGGCCCATTGCGAAAGAGTGTGCCGTGCAATTCGCGGGGTACTTCGCCTTCAATTTCGTCAATCCAGTAGTCATACTCTTGTAAAAGAGACTCATAACCGCCACGCCAGTCCTGATGAATATTTGTTTGTGGGTTGGCTTGCATAGGTATTGCTCCTGTCTAGTATTCCTGCTTCCTGCATACACGCGCTGTCGAGCAGACCTTGTGGGTTCTGATAGTGCTTGCAATGGAGCGCAAAACCGTACCGCACACACCGCACACACCGCACGCAATGGTTCGGCAGAGGATGGGATTTCCTTTGCTCCGTGCCGTGGTGGCTCCGTGGGTGGTGAGATGACGATCTTCATCCGAATATGATGTTACTACCTTCTTATTTGCTTCTGCATGTAGTATACCTCTTTTTGTGGGAGTGGAACAACAATTGAGCTGCAATCTTTATAAAGACGCTATTGGGAAGGTCCGGGCAGTACCTCACGCAAAGGCGCAAAGGACACAAAGGTCCGGGCAGGGGGAAACCACGAATAGCACGAATACCACGAAGGTGTTTTCGCAGGTTTGGTATAATAAATTCAAGAAATCAAGGAGAAACAAGAGGAGGAGACAGCGTGACCGAGACCGAACAACCTGCGCAGCACGATGAGTAC
>CAYFVX010000188.1:0-7378 GCA_964346425.1 uncultured Chloroflexaceae bacterium
CGAGGGATATTACACCAGCGTCCCGACGAGGTCAACCGGAACCGCGGTGTTGATATTCTCGCTGATAGGCTGCTACGGTAGTCTGATCTGATTCCTTCGAGAGTTCGCCAAGCCGGTCCATAACGGCAGAGAGTAACGTGAGCAGATACGCCCAGGATTCATTGTCCTTTTCTTGATGCACACGAGCTGTTTGCATGGCGGTCTCTATCTGTATTTGCATTGTCTGGACCCGTTGTTCCAGCTCTTTCAGCGCAAGGGCATCAGGATGAGGCAGACGATGTTGCAGGTGTGCCGTCTCGCCTTTCTCCACATGCATCAACTGGTCAAACTGTTCCTGCAAATAGAAAACAGTCGTCCCAAGCTGCCCCTGACGCATCGTCACCACTTCCTGCTCACTGAGAATATCATAGAGCATTTCACGCATCTTCGCCGAATCGTCTGATACCTGACGTGCTTGCTGTTGCAAGAGATGTGGAACAAACCACAATAAGATAACAATGAGCGTAAGTATTGCAATTCCAAGTGCAACAAATAATCCAAGCATACGAGCCTCCTGTCTTTTGATTATAAACAGAAGACTGTGCGCAACGCAAAGCTATGGATGACAGGCAGGTTACTATTATAAAACATAGAAGCAAAGGTTCACACTATCATCTGTTTTTGAGAGGAAGGAGGATGAACTTATATGTATGCTTGTCTCTAGTACAAACGAAGCAAGCTGTTTTTTTACACGATACGCTTTCCGGAAGCACATCATGGGGGAGGTGCTTCAGGTTTGCACGACCAGTACCCGCTCATGGCCGGCCAGGTCACGATGTATGTCAACGATCTGGGTAGGAAGCGTCCGGGCTACCAGTTTTCTCAGGGCCCATGCCTGGGTCGCGCCCATCTCCAGGATGAGGAAACCACCCGGTCGGAGACAGTCAGCACACTGGGCCAGCAATTGGTGATAGACAGCCAATCCATCGCTCCCACCATCCAGAGCAATGTGCGGCTCATGCCGACGCACTCCTTCATCTATCTCTGCAATGATGGTGTATGGTGGATTGCTGACAATTATATCAAGCGGTGCCGGTACGCCGGTCAGCAAATGCCCATGGAGAAAAGAAATCCGTTGGGAGACGTGATGACGAGCCGCATTCTTTGCCGCAACATCCAGAGCCTTGTGCGAGATATCTGTCGCAAAGATATGGGCTGTTGGAAGGTGCAAGGCGAGGGCAATGGCAATGGCACCACTGCCTGTGCCAACATCAACCAGATACAACGTGCCAGGATGGTCATGGTTCTGATGGGCAAGAAGACCGTGTGCCTGGGTAAGCGCACTCTCAACCAGCAATTCCGTTTCTGGGCGTGGGATAAGCACATCTTCATTGACAAGCATATCAAGCCCATAAAATTCACGATGCCCCGTGAGATAGGCAATCGGTACCAGGTCTTCGCGCCGCGTCAGCAGTTGGAAGAAATGGTCAACTTGTTCTGCGGTAAGCAATATATCCCGCTCGGCCACCAGATGCGAACGCTCCCATCCCAACACATGCGCCAGCAGCAACTCAACATCAAGCCGGGGGCTGGGGCTGGTAGTGCGTAGTCTTTGCACCCCGGTGGTTAGTAATGCCTGAATGGTCTGCGTCATTCCATCCTGCGTTCACCCAGGTTGCGCCCATCAAAAGAGATGAGCCGTTTGCGGTCTTCAATGATCGTTTCAAGATAAATAGGCCGCGTCCAGATTTTATACAGATTACGCATCGTGTCTCGCGCATAATCCATCTGCAAATCTACACCCTCATACCGATGTTTCAGATACAATTCTCCTCGGTTGTTGTAGTTTGCATCTTCAATCGAGATAAATGGTTGCCCAAAGTTGGTCAATCTGAAGAGCAGTTTTTCTTTTATCTCGCGAAATTCCCGACTGGCAATTTCATACAAGTCGGTGTCCCGATTGTAGCGGAAGGTAAACAACTTATTCTCCAGCACGAACTCTGGCGTCAAAAACTCATCAATGAACGTGACATCATTGTAGAGCCGGCGAATTTCAAAGAGTTTCTGGCGACCGAGGCCAAGTTGTTTGTCCCACTGGCGTTTTTCCACAATATTATCGCACTCTTCATACTCTTTGCCAAATTTGCCCTTGTTCCAGCGGTCTTCAATATCGCGCAAGAGTTCCAGACCAAGTTTATATGGGTTCAGTTGTCCACTACTTGTTGCCACCACCCCACTATGGAGGTCGGCAAAACTGATGATTTCGGAGGGACGCAGGGCTTTCTGGGTCATAATCTGCGAATGCCAATAGCTATTGTGGTTCAGGAAACCGTGCGCGGCATAGCAATGCGTGGTTTCAACCGAAATATCATAGACCGGGGCATGCCGATATTCCAGGGCAACCACTTCGTCAGTCCACTCTTCGCGTTGAAACAACTGGCGTTTGCGGCAATACGCATCCATATCTTCCTGTTTGTGTGCTAATCCAAAGCCGATTTTTTGCTGAAACAGCAGCGCGGAACGTCCGGTAATACGCAAACGCCTGTCACCATTGGTATGAGCACGACACGAAGAGAGGATACCAAAGTTAAGCAGCATAATCTGCAAGGTCTGGCTCAACGCTTTGTTAGGCAAGGGGAGCAGAATACCGGCATCGCCCAGAAAGCCAACCCCATCATACACTGCACGCAAAAAAGCCACCACGACAGATTCAGGCGAGCGCAGAATGACATGCGGCACGTGGCTGGTTGCTGGCGAGGGGTCTGTTGCAACGCCAAGATGAAAGCACAATGCTTCAACATCCTGGGAAAAACCATACGCGTGCCATACCTCCTCCTCGCTTTGCTTCTGCATTTGCAGCGCAAATAACTCCTCACCCAGCGCGACAAAGTGGTCTGCCAGTTCATCCTCTGGGGTGGTGAAGGTAAAGGTATGACTCTCTTCTTCAAAAGAACCATTGCAAACGAGATACCCCAGAAATGTCGCCAATGTTTCATCTACCAGGTGGGGCATGCAAACATCGTCATCCAGACCGCGGGGAGGCAATAGCAACACCGAATCATCCTGCTCCTGAGCTTGCTTCCCCACTTCTGCACCAAGTTCCAAAGCGTGCAAGTGCTGTTCATACGCGTGCCATACCTGCTGCTGCGCATGAGAGCTGCGAGAACGTGCGGACAGGGCATGGGTATGCTCTGCAACCGGCTGAAGGCTCTGACGTGGTAACCAGTCAATGGAGACATACTCCTGTGCCCATATTCCTGGACCGGGGGTGAGTTGCACACTATCGCCAATATCCAACTCATCCAACCGTCGCCAGGTCCCATCTGTGGTCATCACCCGATGAGTCACCGAACCCTCCAGTTGCAAGCCACGCCGCGTGCGCAATCGGATGGTCTCGCGCTTTGGAAACTCCATCCAATCATAGACCTGGCGGAGCGTTTCCCCATCGCTCACCTGCAGGGCCATCTGCTCCTGCACAACCTGCTCAATCGGGAGAAGCCCTCTATCGGTATAGAGCAGTGAACCGGCCACCAGACACGCCCATCCCTCGTTCATTATTTTGGTCATGCCCTGCGGTCCAAAGTAGTATGCCTCATCGCGGATAATTTCCAGGATGGTATGCTGCCAGCGTTCGAGCGGTGCGTAATTGAGCAAGAAGAGCAAGATGTCTTTTTGCGGGTTTTCAGGAAATCGTTTTTGTCGCTGCTTTTCCTGTTCCAGACGATTGCGTTGCTCTTCCAGAAATTCAGGCGGGTTGATATACTCCCGCATGTATTCCCGATCAACCTTCAACCCTTCAGCAATGGTCTCTTCATCTTCTTCAACGATTGGTTGCACGGTCTGAGCTTCGGGCCGTTTGATGTAGGGAGCGTGGTAGTCTATCAAGTTTTCCAGCGAGAGGCAGGTATCAATGAAATCTTCAACCACATCATACCCCTGTCGCTCGATAATCCGCTGGATACGCGCCGAATGGTTTGCCATTTCATCCAGCATTTTACGATTGGTATGCGCAAACCACATGTTGTTTTTGAAAAAATCCACATGGGCTGTGACGTGCGCCATGACCATCTTCTGGGTCACCATTTCGTTCCCTTCCAACAGGTAGGAGTAGGAAGGGTTGGTATTGATGACCATTTCATAGATGGTGCTCCCCATCCAGATATGCCCCTTCATCAACTGGTCATACTGCATGCCAAAACGCCAGTGGGGATAGCGCAGGGGGAAACCACCAAGTGCGGCTGTTTCATACAGCGTGCGGTAGTCAAGCACTTCATAAATAATCGGATAAAAATCGAGACCATACGCCACTGCATAGGCTTCTATTTCTTCACGAGCGGCCTCAAGCTCAGGTGGAAGGCTCGTATTCCTCATAAGCAGCTACTTCCCTTTACCCAAAAACTCTTTAATTACGTCATAGATATCTTCACGGTCAGCAATCTCGCCAATAACGAGTCGGTCATCACTATTGACATATTCTTCCAGATCATGCGCAAAACGTCCGGAGCCATAGAGCGAACGCACCTGACCATAGCAAAACATGTTGACCTTTGGCAGGAGATCTTTTTGCAATAGGCTGATACAATCGCGCGTATCTCCCCCTCCCCAATTATCACCATCGCTAAAATGGAAGGGGTAGATATTCCACTCTTCTGGGGGATACCGTTCTTCTATGAGCTTGTGACAGAGCCTATAGGCGGAGGAGATTTTTGTGCCACCACCTTCGCGGATATGGTAGAACGTGTCCTGATCTACTTCTTTCGCGGCTGCATCATGGACAATGTAGCGGATGTCTATTTCTTTATACTGATAGCGGAGCCAGGTTTCAATCCAGAACGCGGTAATACGCACCAGTTCTTTTTGTTCCGATCCCATCGAGCCAGACACGTCCATCATGTAGATGATGACAGCATTGCTCTCCGGCTGGAGCGTTTCTTTCCACGAACGATAGCGCATATCATCACGCACGGGAATAATGACCGGATCATCGGGGTCATAATCGCCCGAGGCTATCTGGCGACGCAGAGCCTCGCGGTAGGTTCGCTTGAAATGGCGGAGTGATTCAGGGCCGGTCTTGCGAATACCGCTGTAGCGGTCTTTCTCGGTGATGATATTTTTCTTGCCTTTTGGCTCAATGTTGGGCAGTTGAAGTTCTTCACCAAGTATCTGCGCCAGTTCTTCGAGCGTCACATCTACTTCCAGAATGTGCGACCCAGGCTCGCTGCCGGCTTCACCCTGCCCTTGCTGCTCATCACCCTGAGCAATCGGGTCGCCCTCTTGCCCATCACCCTGTCCAACTCCCCCGCTCTGTTTGGTGCCATAGCGAAATTGCGGTATATCTATCTGGGGCAGCGGAATGCTCACATAGCGTTTGCCCTGTCGTCCTATCATTTCACCATGCGACATATATTTGCGCAAATTCTTTTTGATACGACCGCGCACGATATGGCGAAATCTATTTAAATCACGTTCAACTCGTTGCATAATCTCGTGGCCTCAAATACTTGTCGAAAACCTGTTGGCAGGAACATGTTCCCTGCCCTGTTTGTGTTCTTTGTCGGCAGATTCACCACCAACAAAGAACACAAAGCTCTGTGTGCAGCAATTTATTTATGCCAATCACACAAGTATCACCACGAACGTTCTCGTGTATCGCCGCGGGCAAAGATGCTCGCCACATAGTTGAGCACATCCGTTGCGCTCTGTTCATTATAGCCAAAGTCGCGGATGAGACGGGCTTTGACCACGTCTATCTTTTCTTGCGTATCCTTGTCTATCACCCGTGAGACCAGCGAGGTTAGTTTGATGCTATCTTTCTGGTCTTCAAACAACTTCAGCTCCAGTGCCTTGTGCAATCGTTCATTGGTACGATAGTCAAACGTTTTGCCTTCGATTGCGAGCGCACCAATATAGTTCATGATTTCCCGGCGGAAATCATCCTTGCGGGATTCAGGAATATCTATTTTTTCTTCGATGCTGCGCATCAAGCGTTCATCCGGTTCCTCATACTGGCCGGTGTATTTGTTGCGGAGTTTCTCGCGCTGGGTGTAGGCTTTGATATTGTCAATGTAGTTGGCACACATACGCGTAATCGCCTCCTCATCCGCACTGATAGCCCGTTGCACTTCGTTTTTCACGATTTCGGTATATTCATCCCGCACCAGAGAAAGCATGTCGCGGTAGCGTTTGCGGTCCTCTTCATTCGTAATAAGCGCATGGTTCTTCAAACCGGTCTCCAGTTCTGTCAACACCATGAAGGGGTTGATATAGCCTTCTTCCTGGTAGACCACCAGGGCGTTACTAATTTTGTCCTGGATATAGCGTGGACTGATGCCATTCATACCCTCGCGCATGGCATCCTTGCGCAGTTCTTTGATGTTATCCTCGGTAAAGCCTGGGAGGCTTTTGCCGTTGTAGAGCTTCATCTTCTGCAACAGGGTCAGGTTTGGCTTTTTGGGTTCTTCCAGGCGGGTGAGCACGGCCCACATCGCAGCCATTTCGAGCGTATGAGGAGCAATATGCACCCGTACCTTTTTCTTGTTGAAGTCACGCTCATAGATGCGGATTTCGTCACGCAGGCGGGTGATGTAGGGAATGTCAATGCGGACGGTGCGGTCTTTGAGGGCTTCCATAAACTCGTTGTTTTCCAGGCGGCGATATTCTGGTTCGTTGGTATGACCCACAATAACTTCGTCTATGTCGGTCTGGGCAAACTTCTTGGATTTAATCTTGTGCTCTTGCGAAGCCCCAAGCAAATCATACAAGAACGCCACATCCAGCTTGAGCATTTCGATAAACTCAATAACCCCACGATTGGCAATATTAAACTCGCCATCGAAATTGAATGCTCGCGGGTCGCTATCGCTCCCATAAATGGCAATCTTGCGATAGTTGATATCACCCGTGAGTTCGGTTGAATCCTGGTTCTTTTCATCTTTTGGCTGGAATGTGCCGATACCCACGCGGTCTTCCTCGGAAAAGACGAGACGGCGCACTCGAATGTGACGGATCATTTGCGTCCAGTTGCCGTCATAGCGACGCATCAAATCGCGGTAGTTGTAGCGACACACCGGGCACAGATTGCCGTTAATATGAACATGATCTTCGGGTGGTTTATCTGCGTTGATCTTTTCAACGAGCACTTTGCGCAATTCCAGCGGAACCAGGTGCAAGGGATCCTCACGCATAGGGCACGATTCCCAATCTGGCTCCTTGACCTTGCCGGATTCTATATCTTCCACATCGCCCATATACCAGTCAAAGGTATAGATAGCCCCTTCATCAGTACGGGTATACTGTTCCAGCCCACGTTTGAGTCGACGGACAATGGTGCTCTTGGAGCTACCCACCGGACCATGCAGCAAAAGCACGCGTTTCTCAGTCCCATATCCTTGAGCTGCAC
>CAYFVX010000189.1:0-7366 GCA_964346425.1 uncultured Chloroflexaceae bacterium
AGCGGGGGATTGGGGGTTGCAAACCCCCGAAAAATGCTTTTGTTTTGTGTTTTTTTGCGGCTACGCCGCAAAAAAACACCACAAAAAGGGGGGTGGGGCTGCGCCCCAATGGGAAATATACGTGAGCTTCATGCGCATGGGAGGGATGGCACCGTCACGACACCATCCCTCCCTACTTTCTCCATTTTCGACAGATAACAGTCGTCCCGACCCCAACGTGCGAATGTATCTGAAACTCATCCATCAACCGCTTTGCCCCCGGCAAGCCGGTCCACATATTCTGATGAGAGACGTAATCATCCTGCAAAACTTTTTCCGTATCAGGAATGCCCGGCCCATTGTCTTGAAATTCAATCTCAATACCACGGCGTTCATTCCAGACAATTTTACGAGCGATAACCGTTCCTTTTCCAGCATAGAGAAAAATATTGCACGCTAACTCGCTGACAGCGGTTGCAATTCGTGCCTGGTCAATAGGACCAAAGCCAAGACTTCTGGCAAAGTCACGAACCATTGAACGAGCAGTAACAATATCCAGGTCATTCTGAATAATAACAAAAGTTTCTTTTACGTCTGTTTCTCGCCATTCATCTCGCCTTCCGGCACCTGGCGAATCAGGTATAAGGTTTTCTGGCGAATCGCTTCTCCCATTTCTGGGTTTCTGGTCTGTTGAGCGCATAGTGATACCCTTTTCCATGCTGTTGTATTATGTGGTTGTCAAAATGCTCAAAGGAGGGTATCCAGCGGAAAATTTCTTCCCATGCATGAACACATTGAATCCCTCTGAACTTATCATAATCGTCTCTGGTGAATTTTGAAGGGTCTCTTGCAGGAAGGTTTCGTTAAGAAACTGAAAACAACGACGTTGGTCTGTTAAGAAAGTGCGAAGATGGCGTATCTTCGCGCATGTTTGTCGCAGCAAGAAGGAGAAGAAACCATGCAAACCAACCAACCGCATAATCTCGTTCGGTTGCTCCGTCGAGAAAAGTATGTGTGTCTATGGTGGCTGGCGTATACGTTTGACAATCCCCTGCGCGGATTGCTCCATCAACCAGCAAAAATCCTGGAGGGACTGGTTGGGCAAGGGAATAAAGCGATAGATAGAAGGTTTGGAATAGGGTTCTTCTCAATGGGCATGGCACGCATCATTGGTGCTGAGGGGCATGTGCTGGCAATAGATAGACAACAACGCATGCTTACGATCTTGCCTGTCAGCGAGCCAGGCATGCATCGCTTGAGACACGCATCTCACCTATCTGCTGTTCAGCAGAATACTTGCCAGTTACCAGTCAGATAGCCAAGGCACTGGTCTTCTGGATGTCACATGAGGTCCCCAACGAGCGCAATATGTTTGACGCGCTCGCGGCTTTACTCAAATCGGAGAGGAAACTTCTGCTGGCAGAACCAAAACATGCATATCTCACGCGATCAATACCAGCAGACTTTTCAGCAAACCCACGCAACATGTTTGCGACCAGTACCAGGCCCCTGCTATCCGCTTCAATCGTTCTGTACTCTTCTTGAAGACGGGAACCGCTATTACCTGGACCAAAGGAAAAGGAAAAGGAACCGCACCGTGCATTCGGCGCATGTGACCACTAGGACATGCTGGACCGCCCAGACGAGACCATCCTTTTTTCCATCTCTCTTTGCTTCTGTTTTTGTTGTTGGTGATGACGACGCTGTTGTTGCAAAAATTTGGTCATCGCATTGATCGCAAAAACCGCCACACCTTCCAGTTCGGGGTCATACCGTGCATATCCTTCAACGATCAGAACATCTTCTGGATTTTGAATGGCCTCTTTGACCCGTTTCCATTGTTTCTTGCTCATATACACCATGTAACTGGTAGGAGTATCAGGAGGTTTGGGCAAACCTTTGGGCAATGTAGGAATACCGGTATCACGTATCATGGTGATGGCAAAATCACGTTTTTCTACTACTCTTCCAGGGCGTCCTATCAGTAGAATTTTCACTCTGGCTCCTCCCACATCAGTTTCTTGTTTTATTTCCTGGATAATACGTGTACGATTTTTCCAGGTAACTTTTGGCTCTACAAAAATATCTTGAACATCTTCACTCGGAATACGTCCTCGCACCAGGTAGAAAAACACCCCACCTGGAGTTCGTTTCCGTGTGCCTTCGTGGATTTTGAGTCCACCTTCATTTTCAATTTTCAGCGTATCTTCGAGAACCTGGAAAGCAAAATCCTCCCCAAATTGTTCAACGATTCGCTTGATGGTATCGACAGGTTTTTTCTCACTCTCGCCTAGTGTATGCGCAATGTGGGAAACTGTCTGATCAATGGTTTCCGTGCTGATCATGCGGCTCCTCACTGTCTATCCAAAACGCTTCTAACCAGTGTAACATAGGTCTGAAGAAATATGTGGCTTTCGCAAGCCTTGAAATGAGGTCTTTTCTCAACAAATTGTGTGGATTCTTCTCCCATTGGGGTATCAGTCTTTTCGGCGAAGCCGAAAAAACTGATACCCCTATCCAATCGGTTTGTGCGGGAACGCTGTTCCGTCATTTTTTTCTGTTTGTCGTCTTGTTTTTTCGACGAAGTCGAAAAAGCAAGACGACAAAGGATGCGGCAAAGCCACTTTTGCCCATACGTTTGGTTGTTTTTCTTGGAGCTCCACCGCTCAACAGGTGTCACCTGCGGTGGGCTTTGCTTGCGCAAGGCAAAAAATGCACGCAAGAGCGTGCCAGCCCATTCTGGTGGGGTGTTTGCGTTTTTCGACTTCGTCGAAAAACGCAAACACCCCACGCCAAAGGGGAGTGTGCGGGAACCTGGTTCCCGCACGCACCCACAGGTGCCCCCCCATTGAGGGGCTCCACCGCTCAAAAGCAACCCATAGGCAGTCGTGAGAAACAATTACCGATACAACGGCGAGGCAGGCCGCCGCAAATCAACATAGTGATACCGTTCACCGCTGCGCCAGAGTGCCACCAGAATAGCAATCTTGCTATCCAGGTCCTGTTCATTGCCAAAACAAATCGTCACATTTCCATCTACGGTCAACAAAAGACCTTTTTTAGGATCACGACTTGCTTCGGTAACACAAAAGCCCAGTTCTTCCAGCAAACGGCTGGTGACCAGTTCTGTTGAAAGATCGGTATCGGCGGCCGTTGCAACTGGCTCAACAAGCGGGGTATGACCATTCACTGCTCCTTTTGGCGCACGTGGTTCCGAGGAGCCATTGCATCCA
Source organism: uncultured Chloroflexaceae bacterium (assembly GCA_964346425.1). Taxonomy (GTDB): domain Bacteria; phylum Chloroflexota; class Chloroflexia; order Chloroflexales; family Chloroflexaceae; genus JAAUSY01. Next base: position 3,213 of record CAYFVX010000189.1, read on the forward strand.
TGCGGCTTGACCGCCATTTTTGTTTTCGCTGATTGCTCTGCCGAAGAACCATGTTCACTTCGTGCAAACAAGTCCTCAGCATACGCCGGTTGCAACGTATGGGTCGCACGCACAGCACCAAAAAGATCCATGAAATGCTCATAATCTAGCGGTGCTACCTCATTGGCAAGCGGGATTGTGCGGTTGACAATAGCCAGTGCTATCGTCTCAAACAGTGCATCAAATTCCTGGTCTAGCAGAGCCAGTTGAAACGAATCAGCCAGATCCCGCACTGTTGGATTGAGGGGTATTTTCAATAAAACCGGTAGCCCAACCCGTTCCGCAAAACGTTCGGCAATACCACTGCCATCATCGCGGTTTATGACCAGGCCAAGCAGCCGGGTCTTGCCCCCCATGCTGGCAAAATACTGGGCTGCGCGAATAATATTATTCGCTGCATAGAGGCTCTGGCGGTCATTCCCGCACAGAATGATCACTTCTTCTGCCAGTGACCGAGCAAGGGGCATGGCAAATCCGCCACAGACAACATCTCCCAGGAAATCCATGACAATATAATCCAGTGCCCACTGACTAATCCCCATATCTTCAAGAATATCAAACCCAAAACTTATACCACGTCCACCACAACCACGGCCAACTTCTGGACCACCAATTTCGCAACCAAATACTGTCGCTTGATTTTGCATTATCTGCGTTTTGAACACCACATCGTGGACACGTAATTCTTTTTCTCTTCCCTCTTCTCGCAGCTTGCGCCATGTATCTCCCAGCGTTGGCAAACTGACGCCACTAAACAGACCGGTACAACTATCATGCTTGGGGTCACACCCCAACTGCATCGTGCGATTGCCGAGCAAAGCAAGTTTGCTCACCAGATTGGTGGTAAAAAAGGACTTGCCCATACCACCCTTGCCATACACTGCCAACATGCGTGCCATTTTCGAATCAGGTCGTCTGGAGTTTCTTGGCATTGTGTTTATCCTTACTAGGGTAGCGTCCAATCAAGAATCATCCGGCCATTCCACAACGACCTTCAGACAGGATGGATCTTCAAGAGCCAGCCGATAGGCTGCCTGAATACGCTCAACAGGTACGCGATGGGTCAGCAGATCCTTCACCTTGAGCTCACCACTGGCAAGCAAATCGCGCATATGCGGCAGGTCACCGCTTGGTCCATGCTCCCATTCACGGGCAACGAGAATATGCGCTTCACGCATAAACAGCGGAGCGTAAGGGATATCTATATGGTCATAGTAGCCAAGCAAGACGACCCGACCATGCTCTGCAAGCAAAGGAAGCGCACTACTTAACGCATCCATCGAACCGGTTGCTTCAATCAACACATCTATCTTATCGCCACCCATCGCTTCTTCCAGGGCTTCCTCACTCACATTGATGATGCGATCTGCTTGCGAAACAGCAAGTCGTACTGCTATCCGGTCAACCACAGTTATACGACCGGCTCCAAGCAGTCGTGCCAACCGTGCGGCAAGCTGTCCCACAATGCCCTGCCCCAGAATTAACACATGGTCGCCTTGTTTTACTTCTGCCAGATTGACCCCATGCATAGATGTAGCTCCCAGTGCCAGAAGCACCCCAACATCTGGTTCCACGTTTTTCAGGGGAACCACACGCTCTGCTTCCGCATAGAGATACTCGCTCTGTCCCCCCCATGCGGCATTGACGCCGGAGAAACAGCGAGCTCCCCCTACATAGACCCACTGTCCTAGCAAATCCTGGGAAGCATGCTTGCCTACTTCAACCACACGACCAACCGTTTCATACCCCGGTATGAGCGGGAAAGAGAGTGCGGGGTGAGGCATACGTCCATCCAGTAACATGCGTTCAGTGCCAGCACTGATGGAGGTGAAGGCGGTACGGACAAGCACATTTTCCTCAAGATGACAGTCCTTTGGGCAAACCAGTTGTACGGTATTTAACTCGATAGCATTACGCCGAGGAATAACAACTGCTTTTGATGTAACAGGCATAGCTATAGATACTCCTTTGTGCCTCAGTCTGACGTGCGACCAGCTTGCAAACGTAAATCACGCCGATATTTGTAGGAACGAACCCCTTTGATAATAAATTGCCCTGCATTGAAGAGATAAGTGAGGTATGCAAACAACATCACAAGCATAACATTGCGGTCACTCCACCCGAGCCACTGAACAACAAAATACGCATTGTGGGTTAGAATAGCGATCAAATTTCCCAGGTCTTCCCAGAAAAATTCACGCGCCATAAAGTAATGATCATACACATCTTTTTCCCACAGCATCCCCGTGATCGTCAATGCCCAGATGAGGGCAATCTTTATCCACACACTGATTGTAGCCACCAGATAACCGCCACCTGTCACCAGGTAATAGACAACCAGAATAAAGCTAATGATAAACGCGAGAAACTGTATCGGAGCCAGGATTATCTGAACTCGTGTCCAGCGAGATGCTTCTCTTCGCGCAAGCTGTTCGGGTGTATACATGGTTCCTTCTATCCTTTACGCTGCTGTTTCAAACGCGACGACCGCACTGACATCAGACTGACTCAAACCTTTGAATTCTTGCACATTGATACTTCGCAACACGATTATTGCCAATACCATCACTATTGCCTCACCACCGTAGATAGCTCCATACGCTGCGGAGGGGGTCATGAGTTGCGTCTCTATTAACCCCGTATGCAACGCGCCACTGATTGAATTTGCCAAACCCTGCCCCAACCCTTGCGACAACCCCCACATGCCCATATACAGGCCGGCATATCCTTCAACCGTCATATCCATCATCAGCGACATAGCACCGAAGTCGAACAAACCCGTGCTGACACCCATCAAAAAGAGGCCAGGCGAGACCAACGATGCGTTGTACGTCAGCGAAGCCATAGATATGACACCAAGCCCCAGGGCGATACCCAAACCACCAATAAACGCCACGGTTTTCTTGGAAACATGCTGGAAGCGGGCAATGGCAAAGATAAGCAACAGCCCCACCAGAATACCCGTTCCCCATATTTGCGTAAACTCGGCCGTGTCTTTTGGATCCATACCGAAGACCTCGGCCCCAAAAACCTCAAGAATAGCATCCTGCAAGAAGATACCAAACATCGCAAGCAAAACGAACAGAAAGAACTGGCGTACCTGTTGATTGTTTTTGAGGAGTTGCCAGAACACCCCAAACGCATTTTCTGACGCGGTTTCAACCCGTCGTTTTGCCATCAACGTCGCATGTTCCTCACGTGAAATACGTCGTTCCATGCCCACCAGTCCTATCAATGAGGTCACAATCACGATAGGCAACGTCAACGTGTAGAGGAATTGCATCTGGGCCGGGTCATAGACTGGCATAATTGCCTTGGTCACGCCTGCCGAGAAGATGGCCGAGAAAACCATCGTCATCCAGACAATCACAAAGACGGGACCACGATGTTTTTGCTCTATTGTTTCCACAATCAAGGCAGCGGAGGATGTGCCATTGGCAGCCATTGCCAGCCCGAACAGGATGATAAGTGCAAACGCAATGATGAGCGTCGCAACGGGATGGCTTTGCATCATGAGGGCAGACTCAGGAAACTGAAAGTGGGGATGTGCTGCCATCAATGCCTCAGTGTTTTGTGGTTTCCCCAGCGCAACCGACAACCAGGGCAGCGCGAGAAAGACCAGCGCGCCGAGCAATCCACTGAGCAGAATGTATGGACTACGCCGAAACCCAAGCAAGGGATGGCGGTCGGAGAAGTGCCCTATCGCAACTTGCAAGGGTGACAGGAGATGATGAAAGCCTATCAATGTGGCGACAATCACCCCTATAGCACCAAGTTCATAGATGGAAATCCGATTGAAGTTGAATGTCAAAAGCCCGAACATCCAGCCAGGACTGATACGGAGTATAGCCAGGCGAAGAGTCTTCAACGCCAGACGGAGAAAGTTCATCTACCATCCTCCCGTGAACCAAAACAAACTGAACTGATGTGAGGAACGATATGTCCATTTCGCCTGTAGTACAGATTAGGAACTACAAGTATGGAATAAACTAGCGAAAGGCTTTCTAATGGAGTATAACATATCGTGTCTAAAGGTGCAATTTTTGCACTCCAATCTCCAAGGGTGCGGCGGATTTTTTTGCACGCTACGCCACAGGGGGGATTTTTGGTTCGTG
>CAYFVX010000190.1:0-7348 GCA_964346425.1 uncultured Chloroflexaceae bacterium
CTCCCACGCTCCCACGCTCCCACGCTCCCACGCTCCCACGCTCCCACGCTCCCACGCTCCAACGTTCCAACGCTCCAACGCTCCCACGCAACGTTCCAACGCTCCCACGCTCCCACGCTCCAACGCTCCAACGCTCCAACACGCCCCTGGCTACTGTTTGTCGGGCAACTCACCACACGCAAAGGGTATGACCTGGCAATCCAGGCTCTCCCTTCTATTGTGGCAGCCTATCCCTCGGCTTCGCTGCTGATTGTCTCCGGCATCAACCACGCGCAGCGCACGAACGTCTTGAACCTGGCGCGGGAGGCGGGTGTTGAACAGCATATCGCTTTTCTGGGCTATCTCTCGGATGAAGACCTGATAAACCTCTACCGCAGCAGCGATGCACTACTCTTCCCTACCCGTTTTGAAGGGTTTGGGCTACCGTTGCTGGAAGCTATGGCGGCTGATTGCCCGGTAATTACCACCAATATCCCGGTCGTCAACGAGATTGTCCAGCACAATGAAAATGGTATACTGGTACCATATGGCAATGCGGAAGCCCTGGCACAGGCAACCATCCGCCTGTTGCAAGACCGCACGCTGCGTGAGCATTTGAGAGCAGGTGGGCACACCACGTTGCGCGAGCATTATCATGAAGACCAACTGGTCGGTAAAATTGAGGCAATGTATCATCGAGTACAATGGATGAGGCGTACAACATAAAAGCAGTATGTTACCAGGAAAGGACAGAGCCATGAACGAGGCCGAACTTCTACTTCTGCTGCAGAAACTTGAAGAAGCACGACAGGCACAGAATCACGAAACCGAGCGGAGTCTGCTGGATGAACTGGGCAATCATTATTTCTCCATCGGATTATACCAGGAGGCGCTCACCTGCTATGAGCAAAAGCTGGCGATAGACCGCGAACAGGAGAACCGGCATGGTGAAGCCACCACACTCAATGATATGGCCCTGGTGTATGATGAACTGGGCGAACCACAGCGAGCCCTCGCGCTGTTGAACGAGGCATTGCCAATTGTACGAACAATTGGCGACCGGGCAGGCGAGGCAAATACACTCAATGATATGGCACTGGTCTACCAGGATATTGCGGAACCACAGGCAGCCCTCGATCTGCTTGAGCAGGCGCTCATTATCCGCCGCGACGATGGCGACCGCGCTGCACAGGCGATGACGCTCAACAATATTGCCGGTATCTACCACGCCATCGGCGAACCCTACCGTGCGCTTTCCTTCTTCAAGCAAGCCTATCCTATCTTTCAGCAACTCAAACACCGCGCAGGCGAAGCAGCCACGCTGAACAATATGGCACTCGTGCATCGCAACATTGGCGAACCACAACGTGCGTTCATCCTGTTGCAGCAGACATTGCCGATCCGCCGCGAGGTAGGTGACCCGGTGGAAGAAGCCAGCACATTGACCAGCATGGCTTCCGTGCTCATGGACCTGGGCTGCTATGCGGATGCGCTGGAGGCGTTTGAGCAGGCTATCGCCATTGAGCGTGAGGCACAGCACCGCGCAGGCGAGGCGGCCGCGCTGGTGGGGGCAGCACGGTTGCTCTATCGCCACCTCAACCGCCAGGAAGATGCAAAAGCGTATATGCAGCAGGCTATCGAGGTGCTGGAAGCCGGACAGCTCAGCCATGACATCGCCGGGCATACCACCGATATGCTGAAGCAGGTGCAGGCGACGATGCAGCGCAACGAGGAACTGGGCACGTTGCAGGATGAAGCCGAAACGCTCTCCTCCACGCAGATCCAGCAGATTGTGGGCAACACCATCGCGGTGATGACGGTGGCGCAGGACCAGCGGGCAGAATGGCACACTTCGATGGCGGGCGCGTTGCAGCACGCCGAGCAACAGGGCGAACAGTGGCAACAAGAAGCAGCGTTTTTCAAGACCGTGCTGGAAATCCTGGAAGGCAAAACACCCCGTCTGCCGGAAACGCACCCCTATGCCGCACCAGTGGCCGAGATGAACCGCGGCATCCGCGCAGGTCGTGCCCGTGTTGTCGCTCCAAACGAGGAGCAGCGCGAATCGCCGGATGAAGCGCAGACGCTTAACTCGATGGCCCAGGTGTATCAGGAGAGTGGGCAGCACCAGAAGGCGATAGACCTGCACCAGAAAGCCCTGGCTATCTATCTCAAAAATAGTGACCGCGTGGGCGAGGCCAATACGCTGGCGCATCTGGCAGAAGTCTACCACGCCTCCGGCGAGCCGTATCGGGCGTTTGACCTGTATCAACAATCGCTGGCTATTTATCAAGAACAGCAGCACCACAACGGCGAGGCGGCTATATTGAGCCAGATGGCCCTCATCCATCGCAACACCGGCCAGCCTCACCATGCGCTGGAACTCTACGAGCAAGCATTGCCGCTCTGCCAGCAGATGGATGACCGCGCAAGCGAGGCGGGTATCCTGAATGGCATGGCATCGGTCTTGATGGACCTGGGCCGCTATAGCGAGGCGTTGCCCGCGTTTGAGCAGTGCGCGGAGATTGAGCAACAGCGCGGCAATTATGCTGGCGAAGCGGCTGGTCTGATAGGCGCGGCACGGTTGCTCTATCGCCACCTCAACCGCCAGGAGGATGCGATAGCGATAATGGACCGTGCGATTGATATGCTGGAAAAGACGGGCCTGTCGCAGGATGCGGCGGGGCATACGACCGCCATGCTCAAGCACGTGGCCTCGATGATGCGTCGCCGCGAAGATATGGATATGATGGCGCAGGGTGCCAGCAAGATGTCGCAAGACCAGATGCAGCAGATGATCAGCAATACGATACTGGTGATGACGGTAGCGCAGGATAAACGCGCCGAGTGGCGTTCTTCCATGCAGGGAGCGTTGCAGCAGGCGCAGCAGCGCGGCGAGAACTGGCAGCCGGAGGTCGAGTTTTTTGAGACGATGCTGGCAATGCTGGATGGGCAATCGCCACAACTGCCGCCGAATCATCCATATGCGGCCACAGTTGCCGAGATAGCGCAGGGTATGCAGACAAGCCAGCGTAGCGAGCAGACCCCGCCGGATGGCGAGGTCGCCCGTGCGGTGGAAGATTACGTCAGCGCGAGCGATATGCAGACGCGCCGTCAGGTGCTTGAAGCGCAGCAGATGTTGCTGTTCCGCCCCGGCGCAGAAACACTGCTGGAGCAGAAGATTGCGCAGGCAGGTATGGCAGGCAATGTGCAAGAAGCGCACCAGTTGCAGGAGTTGCTCACGCTCTTGCAGGAGTGCGAGTCGCAAGGTATTGCGCAGGCGTTTGCAGCTCGGGACAGGCTACCGTGTGAGCCACCGGTGCCAGAACTGGCGGAGCGGGCAGTGCAGGCGTTGCAGGGCGACGCGGAGACGAAGATGGCATTTGCCAGCTATCTCGCGAATCTGGATGAGCAGACGCAGGATGAGCAGATGAAGCGGTTGCTGCACGCGCTCAACATGGCTCTCTTCGGCGCGGATATACACAGCCTGGGCACGGAGCTGAGCGGCCCCTGCCGCGAGGTGTGGGAGCAGGTGGTGGCGGGGGCCAGTTGAAGAGTATCTCCCTCGAACACGCCCTTGAGCGCATCCTGACCGCATTCCAGCCGCTGGACGCGCACGATACCCCCGTTACCGAGGCAGACGGCCTCGTGCTGGCGCAGGACGTGCGTGCGCCGCACCCGTTGCCGCCCTTTGCCAATTCTGCAATGGATGGCTTTGCGGTGCGCGTGGCCGACCTCGCAACTGCACGGACGGACGCGCCGGTGGTGCTGCCCGTAGCGGCTACGGTGCAGGCGGGCGAGGGGCTGCCCACCGCCGTACCCCCCGCCTCCGTCGTGCGCATTATGACCGGTGCCTGTCTGCCCGCAGGTGCAGACGCAGTCGTGCCTATCGAAGAGATAAGCGAGCAAGCAGATGGCAGCATTGCCTTCTTCACGCCCACCACACATGGCAACTACGTGCGGCCGGTGGGCGAAGATATACCGGCTGGCGACGTGGCCCTGCCGCGTGGTACCATGCTAAAAGCAGCCGAAATCGGGCTGCTGGCCGCGCTCGGTATCACGCGCGTGGCCGTGGTGCGGCGTCCACGGGTGGCACTCTTCTCCAGCGGGGATGAATTGCGCACCGTAGACCAACCACTCACACCCGGCACCATCTATGACGCCAATGGCCCCGCGCTGACCACGTTTCTCGCGCAGCAGGGAGCAATTCCGCTATGGTGTGGTATCGCGCGGGACCGTGTGGCGGATGTGCAGGCAAAAATTGATAGGGCTCGCCAGCAGCAGGCAGACCTCATCCTTGCTTCGGCGGGTGCCTCCGTTGGCGATTACGATGTGGTGCGACAATGTCTGAGCGAACAGGATAGCCTGGAACTCTGGCGCGTCAACATCAAGCCGGGTCGTCCGCTGCTGTATGGAAGGATTGGCGATCCACCGCTGCCGCTCATCGGGCTGCCGGGCAATCCGGTCTCTGCGCTGGTGGTGGCAGAGCTGCTACTCAAGCCGGTGCTCGACCGTATGCGCGGCCTGCTGCAAAGCACGCGCATACTTGTGCCCGCCGTGCTGGATGCCCCCCAGCCGCAAATCGCGCGGCGGCATTATGTGCGTGCCTCTCTCAATCGGGACACGACAACTGGCACATATCATGCAACAACGCAGGGTATTGCGCTCAGCAGCGGCGCACTCACTTCGCTGGTGCGTGCCAATGCGTTGCTGATTATTCCCGAAGGAACAGGGGAATTGCCCGCCGGCAGCGTGGTAGATGCGATGGTTTTGTAGGGGACAGGGAACGATGATGCGACGGTTTCATTCATATGGCCCCGTTGATAGAGCGGCTGATTATGCCCGGCACGTAGGGCTGGATAAGGTCACAATGGCGGTGTTCATATCGGTGCTCGATGATGACGTGTTAGCGCAACTTGCTGGCACAGATAGCTATGGCGGAGTCCAGGTACACGTGGTGATGATAGGCTGGTTTTAAATGATGAACAACACAAACAGGCAAACGAACGATAGCAATGCTGCTCCCCCCAACCGTCCAATGCCAATAGCCAACAAGGTCTTTATGATTGCGATTATTGTGATTATCGTGGGGGTTGGTGCAAGAATTGCTTTTACGAGTGGTTTGCTCTCCACGCTGCAATGCCAGCGGGGACAGGCGGAAGAGATTACCTGCCACATTCAGGCTGGTTGGTTTGGTCTGGGCACATTCGACCAGCGTTCGCTGGCGGGGGGGCAGGGGGCCAGTATCGAAGAGGACTATCCCGACCCGGCAGAGGGGTTGGAATATTCCGTGGAGATGCGCGTCGAGGAGCCGTATGAAACATTGACGCTGCAAGCCCGCGATGAACAGGAAGCGGAACAGCATATGCAGGCAATAGCCACCTTCCTGGAAAATAGCGACCGTCAATCGCTGGAAGTCGACATGCCCGTGCGCCTGACCAATATCATGGGAGTGGTGTTTGGCGGGTTTCTCGTTGTCTTTTTCAGCGTGATTATCCTGCTCATCATTTTTCAGGACCGTATCTACCAGCGGGCAAATCTGTTGTACGGCGATGGGATGGAAGGGTAGGAGGAATGAAGAATTGAGAATGAGGAATGGAGAGTGGTATAATCATACCATCGCTATCCATCCACTATCAGGAGCGGATTGAGGTCAGACTATGAATAAAAGGAAGATACAGCAAATTTCGGTCACAAAGCTGTTTGGTATGTTCAACCATACGATTCCGTTGAATATGCACGAGCGCATCACCTGTATCCACGGGCCCAACGGCTTTGGCAAAACGGTTCTGCTGACCTTGCTGGATGACCTCTTCAATCGCTACTATCAGGGGTTTTCCACTATTCCTTTTGAGCAATTCCGCGTTGATTTTGATGATCACAGCTACATCCGCGTCGAGCAGAAGCAAGCACCCGAGCAGGTGCAAAGAAATGGCACGATGAATTTCATGGTCTCCTTCTGGAAGCCTGAACTATCAGAAGAACAGTCATTTCAACCTGGAAAAGTTAAAGATATGGCAACAGTGATTGAACAAACTATACCGGGAGTTGACCGAATAGATGCTTCGACATGGGTTGATCAGCGTTATGGTAGAGAGATTGTTTCGTTGGAAGATATCCTGGACCGTTATGGACACAGACTCCCAGAAGACCTGCTGGCTGAACCACAGGATACTGAATGGAAAGAATTGAAAAAATCGCTCTCTATCCGTTTTATCAAAACGCAACGGCTCTTAACCGACACATACCATACCAGATTTACCAGGTATCAACGAAAACGTCCCACAAAAAATGCTGTAGAAGTCTATGCTCAGGAACTCGCTGAACATATCGAGACCAAACTGGCTGAATATGCGGCGCGTTCGCAATCGCTAGACCGCACCTTTCCCAAACGGTTGCTTGAGCAAAACACAGCCCCACAGCTTACAGACGACGAGTTGCGCGAGAAACTGGCAGAACTGGAAAAGAACCGTCTACGCTTCATCGCGGCTGGCTTGCTGGATGCGAGTGAAGACATGAGCGAAATACCCGAACAAATACGCGAGGGCGACATCGAACAAGATACCAAAGGGGTGCTGGCGGTCTATGTGCAGGATGTCGCGCAAAAACTTGGCGTGCTGGATGATATAGCCGATAAAATTGACTTGTTCCAGAATACTGTGAACAAGCGGTTTCTGTACAAAAAGATGAAGATATCGCAAAAAAGCGGATTTTCATTCACTGATTTCCAGGGTAATAGCCTGGATTCTACCGACCTCTCTTCCGGTGAGCAGCATGAACTAATCATGCTGTATGAATTTTTGTTCAAAGCCGAGCCGGGCACGCTCTTCTTGATTGACGAGCCGGAGATTTCGTTGCACGTTGCCTGGCAATCCGAATTTCTCAAAGACCTGCAGGCAATTAGTGCAAGCACCGATATTGATTTCCTGATAGCCACCCATTCGCCGGATATTATCAGCAATCGCTGGGACGTAACCGTTCAATTGCAGGGACCGGAGCATTTGAATGAGACAGCACCTCACGCCTGACCGCATTGCCAACAAGGTTCGCATGCTGCGGCAAGATCCTCTCCATACCCATCTCCCTGTTTCTCCCCAAAAATGAACAGTTGCACCACGAAAAAAGCGCACGCCCCTTTGCAGAATTATGCTATGATACAGAGGAACAAAAATCCAGATAGTAGAAGGAAAAACATAACGTGTTCAACATGGGAAAAACACCTTCCCAACCATGACCATGACCATGACCAGACCATTTCCAGTAACCAGACGGATTCGTTGCAATCCCCAATTATGAACACGGGCAAACCAGAACCTATGAAAGGAACACCAACCGATATGATGTTGCCCCAAAAACAACATATCCTGATCGT
>CAYFVX010000191.1:0-2541 GCA_964346425.1 uncultured Chloroflexaceae bacterium
GGTAGCCAACTCCCCACTCGGTCAACAGAAGTTCTGGTTTCTGGGGGGTTTGTTCAAGTTTGCGACGCAAGTGCCAGATGTAGACCTTGAGATGTTCATTGTCTTTGTTGCAATCTTGCCCCCAGACGGCACGGAGCAGCCGGTCGTGTTCCACGACCTTGCCCGCGTTCTGAGCCAGCATAAGCAACAGTTGATATTCGGTTGGGGTGAGATCTACGATCTCACTGCGCACCGTGACTTCCCGTTTTTGCTGGTCAATTTGAATGGTGTTGCTGCCGGCGGCAAGTGGCTGATAGGCAACTGGCACTCTGCGTAGCAATGCACGAATACGCGCCAGTAGCTCATCCATATTGAATGGTTTGACCAGGTAATCGTCGGCTCCTTTATCAAGGCCAGTGACGACATCTTCACTCATTGTTTTTGCCGTAAGCATTAAAACTGGTACCTGGGAGAAGCCGCGAATGTTTTGACATGCATCCAGTCCGTCCATTTCGGGCATCATGACATCCAGGATAACCAGGTCTGGGTGTTCACTACGTACAAGTGGGATGCATTCCAAACCGTTTTGGGCCTGGACAACACGGTAGCCATCTCGTTCCAGAGAAGCGCGGATCAATTCACGCAAACTTCGCTCATCATCGGTTACAATAATTGTACGCTGCTGATCCATAACATGCCTCACTTTAGTGTCTCATGCAGCGCTGTCGCTTCTTGCTTCAGCTCGGTAAACCATGCAACAATCTCTTCCGTCGTCAACTCTCTTGGTAAGACATAGCGAATATTTCCCTTGGTATCAACGAAAAAGCTGGTTGGTATGGGAAACACCCGGTACGCTTCTGTTACCTCACCCTGGTTATCCAATACCACTGGATAGGTTATTCCGTTTTCTTCAACAAATTGCTGAATGTCCTGGACCGTGTGGTTGTAGTTTTGTTGCTCATCGTCAAACAAGTTGACCCCGATTACGACAAAGCCCTGGTCGCTGAGACGTTCGTGGGCTGCTTGTAATTCAGGCAGTTCATGCACGCATGGTTCACACCAGCTTCCCCAGAAGTTGACGAGCACAACGTTTCCCCGATAGTCAGAAAGGGTTATTTCTTTTCCTTCTGGCGTCAAAAGCGTAAAATCAGGAGCTGTGCGATTGACTTTGGGTGCAGTGGGTACTTTTGCTCCATTTGCCTGGGTAGCCAACAAGATTGTCACGATGAGCACTACTCCAATGATTGCGCCACCAAGTGCAAACCAGCGCTCACGAGCATGTCTGGTTTGTGATGGAGCAGGTGTTTCCGTACTTTGTCCTCTGCGTTGCTGCAGGCCGATGCTCTGGTCGTACTCTTTCCGTTTTTGTGGGTCAGAAAGAACGGTATACGCATGCTGCAGCTCAGCAGTTCGCTGGACTGCAATACGCCGTATTTCTTCATCCATATTCGATACGCGAGCAGGGTCATAACGTTCGCTCTGGTGTTTGTAGGCTTTTTCTATTTCGTCCTGGCTCGCTGTTGGTTCAATGCCCATCAGGGAATAGTAACTTTTCATAGACGAGTACATTTTAACATATTTTTGACGGTGTGACTACGGGCAATTTTAACATTTTTGAGACGTTGTCGTAATAGTTTGTTTGTTCGGGTTTTCTGGGGGTGGCAGAGTTGCGAACGCTGTGCTACAATGATGCTATGTTTTTTCGCGAAGACGCAAAAATTTCTGGCGTTGTCTGGCTGTCAATCGTTCATGTTTGTCAGGAACAACGTTTGCTCAGAGAAGAGGTTATCTATGGCAAATGTTCGTATTGAAAACCATGTGGCGACGAGACCACAGGTTTCGCGCCAATCCTGCACGGCAGAGAAGCATGACAGAGAACCAATCCATGCGTTAGAGCGACTTGCAGAGTCACATCCGCTTGCTCGTTCAGAGGGGCAGGTGGTGGAATCCACGTCCGTTGAGGTTGCGTCTCCGGCTCCTGGTGCAACGTCTCTGGCCGAGGCTCCTGCAACGACCGCTATTGATGCCATCGAGCAACGCATCAAAGCCTATGAGCATGCGCCGCTACGTCCGGTGGTGGATGCTCCGATGCAGCCCCCCTATATAGATGCCGATGGTGATATCTGTGAAGTTTGTCGCGTCACCGAAGCACGGGTTGAATTGAAGAAGAGCCATGCGTTTCTGGCAACCAGTGCGGTTATCCAATCGCTTGGTGAGTATTTTACGCATACACATTTTGCTGAGGAAGATGGGGAGTGGCTCTTTGATGAATATACCAATGACTCGTTTGTGGTTACGTATTGCTTGAATAGCTGTGGGCGTGACCAGCTCTGGGTGCGCTGGGTGGATCCGGATGCTGAGGATGCGCATACGGAGTATGAATTGCCGGATATGGCGCGGCAACTTGCGCGGCTCCTGGGTGGTGGCATCAATCTGCGGCTGGTAGACCGTATGGTGCAGTGTAAACGGCTCAGGGTGCCGGAGTTGGAATGTGCGTAATGCACGCAAGGAATACCCCATACGGGTAAATTAGGTGGAATAACCGCAAAGAACGCAAGGGAA
>CAYFVX010000191.1:2641-7346 GCA_964346425.1 uncultured Chloroflexaceae bacterium
CGTATGCGGTTGGAGCCTGAAGAACTGGAACAGATGCGTAGCCAGCTCTCCGATATTCTGGATTATATCAAGACCTTGCAAGAGGTCAATGTTGAGGGTGTGTTGCCTACCGACCAGATTACGGGTTTGAAGACGCTTATGCGCCCGGATGAGGTGACGTCGTTGCTTGAGCAAGAGCAGGTGTTGGCAAACGCCCCGGACCAACAGGATGGGATGTTTCGCGTCAGAGCTATTCTGGAAGAAGGGTGATTTACGACAGGCTGTAGTTGTAACTGTTCACATTCGTGGTAAAACGCTGGGAGCGCAGGCGGCTCGCCTGCATCGGAGCGGGCAAGCTGCCCGCGCTCCCAGGATTATTTTCCCTGGCTTCTGAACAGTTACCTGTAGTTGCTGTCTGGCGGTAGCTGTGCTATGATGCCATCATGATAACCCTTATTCTCCATCGCCTGCCTGACCTTTTGATGGTCGTTGTGTCTGCCTGGCTTGGGCTGGGTTTGCTGGTTCGGGCACCGCATAATCGGGTTATTCAAGCCTTCGCTATCTTCTGTGTGCATATGGTGCTGTATGGCATCACCTCGATTCAGTATCAACTAACGACTTCACAATCTGTTGCGCTTATTCTGGGACGGGCGGAACTGGTGGCTACGGTGCTGGCCCCCGCTTCGTTTGTCTTGTTTATTGCGGTGCTTTCTACTTCGGGTCAAGTTCAGCGTGGCGCACTTCTTCTGGTGGGTCTTTTCTCGGTGACGGGTGTTGCGCTGGCTTTGTATGCAGTGTTTGGCGATATGCCGTCGTTTGAGAAGGTGGTCACTTCATGGACACGCTGGGAAGAGCCGCGCTTTCCTGACGGCTGGTTGAAGTGGATGTCCGCGGCGCAGCGCACGGTACCATTGCTCGTGGCTCTGGTGCTTATGTGGATGTCGTTCTGGCGCAGGCTGGGCGATTCGTATGATCTGAAAATGCGGCGCATCCTGATGCTCACAGCTCTGCTGGGGGTTATCGGGGCGGTGACAGCAACAGCGGCGCGTGAGCTTTCCTGGTCCCCCGCTTTGCCGCGCACGCTGATTGTGCTGGCGATGCTGGTGTTTACCTATACGGTGCTTACCACGCGTGGGCTGTTGCCGGCGCGTGCCACTCAGCGTGCGTTTATCTATTCGGTGGTAGGTAGCCTGTTTACGATGGGCTATATCGGGCTCGTTATGTTGTTGGAGTGGGCGGCGGGTGAGCTTTTGCATATCAATATCCCGCTGGTTTCGGCCCTTTCGATAGTAGGGCTGGCGGCCGCTTTCGGGCCGGTGGGGGAGTGGGTGCGTAGCCAGATGGACCGCCGTTTTTATCCGCGGGAGTTTGATTATAGCCAGTTGTTGAAGTCGCTCAGTGATGAATTGTTTGAGCGGGGGGATTTGCATGAGCAGTTGCACGCGGCTCTTTCCTGGATCTGCCGCACGCTGGATGTGCAGGCTGGTATGGTTGTGGTGGTGACGCATGAGGGGTTGGTGCCGTGGGCTATCTATGGCGATGAGGATGTGCCACCGCTGTTGCAGGATATTTCTTTGCCTGACGAGCTGCTGGAACTGGATGATAATTGGGGAGCATGGCCCTGTGCCAGCCTGCTGCTGCCGCTCAAACGTGGCGAAGATACGGTGGGGACGCTGGCTCTGGGCAGGCGTGAGCTTGAGCATTCGGAAGAACAGACGTATAGCGATACTGAACGCGCGTTGCTGAACCATCTGGGCAGTTATCTCGCGCTCTCCATAGTCCATGCGCAGGTGCGCGAAGAGCATCGTGGGCTGATGGTGACGCTTAATGAGCAGCGCAAGACGCTGCAACAGCAGCAAGAGCAACTGGCGATGCGGGCGGTGGAGGCGGTGCAGCAGGCGAGCAAAGCGGAGGAAAAGTCGCAGGTGGCGGGCCTCAAAGTGCATGCGCTGGGGTCGTTGCGGGTTGAGCGTGGTGATGGTGAGGTGATTACGCGCTGGGGCGGCGATAAGGCCGGCACCTACCAGGCGGAAGCCCTGTTTGCGTTTTTGTTTGACCGTCGCGGCAAAGGCATTTCAAAGGACGAGGCTGAGGAGGTTATCTGGCCCGATCTGGAAATCAGCAAGGCGGATAGTGCGTTTCATCGCACGCTGGCGGCGTTGCGCCGCACCCTGGAGCCGGGCTTGCGGCGCGGTAATCAGAGCCGCTTGATTACCTACCATCATGAGCGGTATTGGCTTGAGGAGGAAGCTATCGCATGGTGTGATGTTGAGGAGTTTCTTTCCGAAGTGGAACGTGGGTTTACGCTGTTTCATCAGCATGATTACGACAATGCTTTACGCCTGCTCGAATCGGCCAATCAACGTTATCGCGGCGATTATATGGATGATTGCCCCTTTTTTGGTGATTCGTTTTATGTGGAAGACCAGCGGCAACCGTTGCGTACCCGCTATGTGGAGTTGCAAGTAATGCTTGGGTCGCTCTACGAGCAACAGAAGCGTGTCGGTGAGGCAGCTTCGGCCTACCGACACGCGCTTGCGCTGAGTATAGATGGATGCTCCCCCGCCGAGGAGGGGCTGTCTCGTTTGCAGGAAAACCTCACGGCGTAGCGAATACCTGCGTCCAATAGGTGTGGAAGTTGATTTCGCCAGTGTCATCTTCCAGGTAGTAATATCCCACTCCGATATATTCCAGTTCACAATTCAACATGTTTTCGCGATGCCCCTCGCTGTTATACCAGCCTTCCACGGTTTCTTTCGGCGTTCTTGCGCCGGCAAAGATGTTTTCGGCAGCCAGGGAGAATGCAAAGCCAGCCGCTTCGATACGATCCCACGGGGTTGAGCCATCCGGGGCGGTATGCGAAAAGAAGTCGTTGGTCGCCATGTTTTCGCTATGCTGCTGGGCGGCTTCGGTTAGCTGGTCATTCAGTTTCAGGTCGGGGCAGCCGTGGTCGCGGCGATACTCGTTGGTATATTGCACAACCTGCTCGACAAAGTCTTCGGTGGATGGGGTGGCGGTGGGGATTCTGGTTGGCGTGGACGTTGCGGTGGCTTCAGTTACCGGCGTCTGGTTGGTGGTGGTAGGCGTTGCCGTACTGCTGCTGGTAGCGTCACGCACGCGCACGACCACTGAGCCAGAGTTTGTGGAGACACCTGCACCGGATGCGCTGGCGATGTTGTTGATGAGGGTGTTGTCGGGCGTGTCCTGTTTGATGCGCACTTCTATTTGCACTGAGGAAGGTGCGCCGTTGCGGACTGCGAGTGTGCATTCGATGGTTTGCCCACTTTCATCACAGGTACCGCTGGTGGAACTGACGTTGAGGATGGTCAGGTTGCTGTCTATGACATCTTCAAGGTTGATGGTTTGCTCCTGTGGGCTTGAAGATTCGAGGGCTATGGAATA
This sequence comes from uncultured Chloroflexaceae bacterium, assembly GCA_964346425.1. Classification (GTDB taxonomy): domain Bacteria; phylum Chloroflexota; class Chloroflexia; order Chloroflexales; family Chloroflexaceae; genus JAAUSY01. The sequence goes on from CAYFVX010000191.1 coordinate 6,023, forward strand.
ATTATATGCCTGGCCCGGTTCGCCCTGTGATATAGTGGCGAGTTTGGTCAGGGTGAGTTGTGTGTCACCGCCGGGTGTACTGGTGGGTGGGACGGTGGGTGGGATTTCTGTCGGCGTGGAGGTAATGGTCGGTGTGGGGGTGACGGTTGGTGTGGGCGTGGGCGTGCTGGTGGGTGTGGCGGTTGGTTCGTCTGCCATTGTGCGGATTTCGTTGCCCAGCAAGCCGAGCAGGATTTCATATTGCGTGCCCTGGTGTTCCAGGTGGTGTTCCATACGGCGGCGTTCAAAGTATTGGATGGTGCCAGTCCAGCCGTCTATGGTTTCCTGGTAGGGTTCGGTGATGGGGTAGCCGAAGCGTTCGAGGCCACCGTTGGTGCGCCAGTAGCTCAAGAAGGGTTGGCACAGGCTGTGGCCGGTGATTTCAAAGTAGAGGCAGTTGTCGGGTGCCTGTTCGACAGTCGGGAATTCTTGCCAGGATGTTCCTTTGCGTTCCAGGATGCGTGAGCCGAGGCGACCAGCCAGTACGCCGAGGTCGCCGTGGTCTTCCAGGCGGTCCCGTTCAAACCATTGAACGGGACCGGTCCAGGTGCCTTCTACGGTTTCGATGCGCTGCGGTGTGGTGGGGTAGCCAAAGACGGGCAGGCCACCGTTGGTTTCCCAGTAGGCGCGGATGACGCCAGAGATGCAGTAACCGGTTTCTGGAAAGCAGCGTTCGTCGGTCTGTGCTCGCGTCTGGTGGTGGTGGCTGAGCGGGAGCAGCACGAGCAGTAGGGCGAGCAGGGCAAAGAAGCTGAGCGAACGAGGTATACGGTTTGACATAGTTTTTTTTCCTTCTGTTGTTTCCATACGTCATACCAGTGACGGGTAACGAGTGATGAGTGATGAGTGACGAGTGACGAGTGCCTGCGATGCACTCTATCGCACCAGTTTTCTCAACTATTTACCCGAATGTCGTATCAGGTGTATCAGGTAGACGACCCTGCGAACGATTGTCCCTATCTTACCACGAAGAGCACGATATCGGGCAAGGAACCACGAAGAGCACGAATACCACGAATATATCTCTCCAATAGGAAATATACGAGATACATGGCGGATTTATTTTATCCACGATCAAACAAATTGGGTATAAGCAAAAGAACTACGAAATGCGACTTATACGGGCAAGGAACCACGAAGAGCACGAATACCACGAATGTATTTCTCTAATGGCAGCAAATATGAGGGACAAGCGGCTGGTCTATTTTATACGTAATCAAGCGAATTTTTTGGCGGTGTGCTATCATGGGAGTGTTGAGGCGTTGGAGTGTTGGAGCGTTGGAGC
>CAYFVX010000192.1:0-7338 GCA_964346425.1 uncultured Chloroflexaceae bacterium
GTATAAGCCAATCTTTTTGCCGCCGCTCTTGCAAAAAGAATGTCAAAAAATGATTGTGACACTTGGCAAGGGGATGAGTGTTTACTGGGAAGCCGATGCGGTGCAGGCAGTTTTTGATGAGACGGCGGGTCATCCGTTTCTGACACGTTCGTTCTGTAGTCGTATTGCGCGGTCTTATGAAACGCGTCCGCTTACGGTGTCTGCCAGTATGGTACAGGAGCAGATATTGCCATTCATCCGCGATGATGGCGACAAGTTGTCGCAGATTACCGAGTTGCTCAACCGGAATTTCCCGCAGGAGTATGATATTCTGGAGCAGATTGCGCTGGGGGAGACACCTGATGAGTTGACGGATGAGTCGTTGCGCCATTTGTTGGGTTATGGGTTGATAGAGGCAGGGGAAGCCGGGTATCATATTACGTTGAATTTGCTGCGCCGCTGGCTGCGCCGCAGGGCAGGAGTGCAAGCGTGAGTGTTGTCTACGCATGGAATATGGTTAATCCGACGCTCTGCTATGGTCGTGATGGACTATTGCAAGAGTTGCTGAAAAAGTTGCCCGGCAGTCCGCAGTTTTCTTTTGGCATTGCGGGCGGGCGGCGTATGGGCAAAACGACGTTGTTGCGGCGGGTTGAGCTGGAGCTACAGACCCAGCTCGAAACGTGACGATCCGGCGGATTACGGGTTATCCCGCTGTATGTTGATGGGTTGGCTTTACCACGTCCGCTGACGCCGGCCGGTGTGTGGATTTCTTTGCTGCGAACCTTGCAGGATGCGTTGCCTGAGCAAACCGTCGCCATCCCGCAGGCTCCTGATTTTGATGAGTTTAAAGAGGTTCTGCAAGCTGTATTGCCGAATCTTGCGGAGCAGCGCCTCGGCTGATTATTTTGTTTGATGAGATTGAACCGGTGCTGGTGTGTGAGGATTGGGCAGATGGGTTTCTGGCAAATTTTCGAGCCCTTTTGAGCAATACGCCCGGCTTGAGCGAATGCATGACGACGGTTTTTGCTGGCGCACGTGAAATGGCTCTGTTGCAGCGCGATATTACGTCGCCGCTGGCGGATATTCTCGAATGGAGAAATTTGCGTGTGCTTGATTTTGAGGATGCGTGCCGGCTGATGCAGGAGCCTTCAGGTCTGGAATGGTCGGATGCGTTTCTGGAACGTGTGTATCGGCAAAGTGGTGGGCATCCGATGTTGCTGCAATATATTATGCAATATGTGTGTTCTGATTCGTTGGAGATGGCTGAGCAGCTTCTGGCGAACGCAGTGGATACGTTTGCCCGTGAGCATCAGCGACAATTTAGCCAGTGGTGGAGCCGGTATTGTAGCGCGGATGCGCGGCGGGTGTATGCCCGTTTGCCAGATGATGGGAGTTTGCTTGCTTTGCGGCAACTTACACGGGAGTTTGGTTCGACCAGTGCGAATGAAGCTCTGGCTATTCTTGAGCATGTTGGGTTGGCGATTGCGGATGAGGAGCGGATGGCTTTTCGTTATTCCGGGGAGATGTTTCGTGCTTGGTATCGTGCGTATGGCAGGTATGATCTGGAAGCTCTTTCGCGGCATGATCCAGATATCTATGCACGTTTGCGCACGGTAAAGGAACTTCTTGGTGATAAATACCTGAGTGCCTGGAAGATTTATGAAAATCCAGAGTTGCCCAATTATTCCGCGGCAATCGGTGAGATGCGGGAGACGCTTACGCAGTTGCTTGAGATTGTCGCTCCGAGGGCTGATGTTGAGGCTGAACCTGGTTTCACATTGGAGCGCGATCAGAAGACGCCGACGCGTCGTCAGCGTATACGGTATGCAGTACGGCAGATGTACAGTAAAGATCGGGCCAAGGAGATTGCCAGCGATTATAGTTTGCTGGAAGTTGAATGGGAGCGTCTGGAACATTTTGCGGAGCATTTGCCGCAGTTGGTGGGACGTGCGTATAGCACTGCTTCTGGTATGACGCACACAACGGGTACGCGTGAGCAGGTGTATCAGGCTCTCAAGCAATGGGATGCTATTCTGGCGTATCTTTTGCCTGGGGATAGTAGGGGGGAGTTTCAAAGTGGGTAGCCTGATACCAGTGATGCGTGATGCGTGATGCGTGATGCGTGATACCAAATTTGGGTAATCAGGCATGAACTACGAATAACCCGAATTCCCCGAATTACCCGCACATGGTATGAAGGCACCGATCAACCGTCGGGGGTTGCCGTTGGTAAACCTCGACGGTTATTTTGTGTGGGATTTTTGGGGTACCAACGCCCAATGGGTTTCACCACAAGGGATCACGCGGGAACTCCGTTCCCTCGCAACCCGATGATGGTGGGGTGTGTTGGTTTTTCGACGACGTCGAAAAACCAACACACCCCACTGGAAAGCTGTGGCACGCGGCTGCGTGCGGTTTTTGCCGTGTGCAAGCAGCACACCAGACAGGTGAAACCCGTTTGGTGTGCCAACGGCAAACCCCTTTTTCATTTCACCGCAAACAGTTTTACCCCTCCATCAAGCAGGCTAACAGCCAGTTGTTTCCCATCCGGGCGAAAGGCAATTGCCAGCACACCGTTGCCGCCGAGATGTTGCTGGTGGATTTGTTCAGCAGTCTCGGCGTTCCAGAAGGTGAGGGTGCCTGCGGTGCTGCCGGTGACGAGCAGTTGGCCGTCGGGGGAGTAGGCGATGCTGGTGTACCATTCTTGTTCGGTGGGGGTGGAGATGGTCTGGATTGGTGTGCCGTTTGTGATGTTCCAGAGGCGGAGGGTGCTGTCCTGGCTGGTGGTGGCGAGGGTGCTGGTGCCTGGGCGGGTTGCTATGGCGGTGATGGGTTGCTGGTGGGCGGTGAGGGTGTGGCTGATTGTGCCGGTGGTGGTGTTCCAGATTTGTATGGTGAGCTGGGATGCGGTTTGTTCGCTTGCACCTGTGGTGCTGGCGATGAGGGTGGCGCCCTGGTGATGGAAGGCCAGGTGGGTGGCGGGGCCGTTTGCGGTGTGCAGGCGGTGGATGGGTTGGGCGTTGTGGGCGTCCCAGAGGAGGATTTCGTCGGGTTGACTGGCGGCGGCTATCCAGCCGCGCTGGGTGCTGGCGGTGACGCTTTGCAGCGGTCCGCCTGGTTGCGGGTTGGTTTGTGCGTCGCTGCGGCGCAGGATGTCCAGGATGGTGAGGCTGCCGGTGGGGTCGTTGTTGGCGATGGTGAGTTCATGGGAACTGAGGAAGGCCAGGGTTTGTTGGGTCTGGGCGGCGTCGGCGAGGGTTATTTGTCGGTTGGTTTGCAGCAGGTGCAGGCGGATGGTGCCGTTGCGTCCAGCGGTTGCGAGGATGGTGCTGTCGGGGGCGTAGGCGAGGGTGTGGATGGGTGCCTGGGCGAGGGGTATGCGCTGATTGGGGGTGGCTTCCTGGGTATCCCAGAGCAGGACTTCGCCGCGGGTATCGCTGCTGGTGGCGAGGGTGGTGTTGTCGGGAAGCCAGGAGACGCTGAGGACGCGTCCGCCGCGGTGGTCGAGGGTCTGGCTGGTGGCTCCTGTGCGTGGGTTCCAGATGCGGGCGGTGCCGTCTACGCTGGCACTGGCGAGATGGTTGCCGTCGGGGGAATAGGCGAGGCCGCGGATGACGATGAGGCCGGTGTGTCCTTGCAGGGTTTGTTCGATGGTTCCGTCGGCTATTTTGAGGATGCGGATGTGGTTGTCGGTTGCGCCGACGGCAAGGTGGGTATTGTCGGGACTGAAAGCGAGGCCGGTGGTCCAGCCGCGGGGAGTTTGTTCGTTTTCTTGCGGGAGGGCGTAGAATCCGCCAGGTGCGCTGGTGGGGGTGTGGGGCTGGCCGGTGGCGATGGTCCAGAGGCGGACGGTGCCATCGCGGGAGGTTGAGGCGAGGAGGCGGTTGTCGGGACTGATGGCGATGTCGCTGACCATGTCGGTGTGGCCGCTGAGGGTGTGGATGAGTTCATTGCGTTGGACGTTCCAGAGTTTGATGGTGTGGTCGGTTGAGGCGGTGGCGAGGGTGCCGTCGGGGGTGAAGGCGATGCTGCGGATCCAGCCGGTGTGGCCGTCGAGTTGGGCGATTTGTTGGCCGCTGGTGATGTCCCAGACGAGGACGGCGGTTTCGTCTACGGCACTGGCGGCGAGCCAGAGGTTGTTGTGGTTCTTGCCGGGTGGGGAAAAGGCGAGGGCGTTGATGTTGTGGATGTGGCCGTTGAGTGTCTGGACGATGTCGCGGGTTTGCGGGTCGTAGATGATAACTTCCGCTCCGAGGGCGATGGCGATGAGGGTGCCGTCCGGGGCGGTGGCGGCGGTGCCGATGTTGCCGAGGGGGATGTGTCGGGTTTCGGTGAGGCGGGTGATGGTGTCTGGCGTGAGAGCGGCGGCATCAGATGAGGTTCTTTGCTGTGGGGTGGTGGATGGTGGTTGTGGCTGGTTGGTGTGGCTGGTTTGTTCGGTGGTGGTCAGGAGAATCCAGATGGTGCCGCCGACGAGGAGCAGGCTGAGGAGGAGCATGGTGAGGAGGGTGATGGCGATGACCATGCAGACGTTGGTCTGGGCCTGTCGTCGGGTGGCGCGTGGGCTGGGGCGGGGTGGTGGGGTGTTGTCTGGTGGCGGTGATGCTGGTTGTTGTGGGTACATGGTGACCTCGTTTTATGTTTGAGTAAGCAGTTAGAATAACCGCCAAGAATGCCAAGAACGCCAAGAACGCCAAGATTCGGGCAGAAGGCCGGGAAAAGAGATAACGTTGCCGGGTCGTTTCAATGCGTATATTCATTCTGATGGGGTAGGGGTCTGGCGGTGCCAAACCCCTACTCGCCTGTTTGGTAGCAAGCGAGAAGACTGTCTTCCCAGGGGGGCGTCGTTATTTAAAAGGTTTTGGGTAGCCCATGGGTGTGTTGGGTTTTGTTCTCTTGGTTTCTGTGTCCTACGCTACGCTACGCTACGGGACAGGCCGGTGTGTTTTGTGCTCATGGTATCATATTTTGAGGAAGCGGCCGCGGTATTTGCGGATGTAGCCGACAATGACGGCAAAGATGGCGGAGCCGATGACTGCCCAGATAACCGGGAAAGTCTGGCCGCCGATGGTTACAGGGAGCATGAAGGGGAGGCCGAGTGCGCGTGCGAGCCATGTGCCGATGAGTGCGCCAATGAAGCCGACGAGGGTGGTGATGAGCCAGCCGCCAACGGAGTAGCCTACGATTGCCTGTCCGAGTGCGCCGCTTACGGCGGCGATGATGAGTAGTAGTATGATGCCGAGTAGTGACATGCTTTCCTCCTTTTTTGTCATAGCTAAATACGAGTGTTGCTCAATTTCCAATTTCGGATAATGACTTCCACTACAGATGAACACAGATGAACACAGATGACGCTGCGCTCTTCTCTGCATCTCTGCACCTTTGCACCTCTGCGTTTCATAAGTAATCAAGCGGTTATAGGATGAGTGGGTAAGCTGAACTGGACGAAAGGGTCCGGGCAAAGGTGCAAAGACGCTGTTGCCGTTCATGGAGAGACGTTGCGTGCAACGTCTCTCCATTTCCCAACGGGGGCTTTTTTATGCGGGGAGGGCTTTTTCGCCTCTGCCGGCGAGACGGAGTTTGCGCAGGGCCGCGGCTTGCAGTTGGCGCACGCGTTCGCGGGTGATGCCAAGTTCGGCACCTATTTGTTCCAGGGTGTATTCTTTGCCGTCTATCAGGCCAAAGCGCAGACGGATAATTTGTTGTTCGCGTTCGTCCAGGATGCCGAGCAGGTCTACCAGGTACTGGTGCATGACGTTGTTTTCGGCATGTTCGGCGATGTCTACGTCGTCGGGTATCAGGTTGCCGATGGAGTCTTCGGATTCCTGGCTGATGGGTGCATCGAGCGATTTGACTTGCAGCATGGCAGGCGTCAGGTTCATACGGTTGATTTTTTCGACGTCCCAGCCAAGTTCCTGGGCTATTTCTTCGACGGTTGGTTTGTGGTCGAGTTTTGCCGACAGGTTGTTGACCGCTTTTTTTATCTGGCGGGCTTCTTCGCTCAGGTGGACGGGCACGCGGATGATGCGGCTCTGTTCGTCTATTGAGCGGATGATTGCCTGACGGATCCACCAGGTGGCGTAGGTGCTGAATTTGAAGCCGCGGCGGTAGTCGAATTTTCCGACGGCACGCATGAGGCCGATGTTGCCTTCTTCGATGAGGTCATCCAACGGCAGGCCATGACCACGGTATTTTTTGGCAACGCTGACGACCAGGCGCAGGTTGGCGTTGATGAGGTGGTCACGCGCTTCCTTGTCGCCGGCTTCGATGCGTTTGGCGAGTTCGACTTCTTCTGCGGGTTTGAGCAGGTTTACTTCGCCAATATTCACCAGGTAGCGGTTCAAGCCATACAGTTCTTCGCTTGATGGTTCATATTCGGGCATTTTGTCTACAACCGTTTCTGGTTCAATGGGAAAATGGTTCATCATGTTTTGCAACACCCCTTTAGTGTATGTGTATCCGTTACCAATTTCCAGACCACATCATTTTCAATACGAATACTTTTGAAAGTTCTCTGTATACATAGACGAAGTTTTTCGCCTTTTTGTTTCATGCCGGCTCTGCCTGAGACACATTTTGTTGTTGGGCCTGCTGCAGCAGGTGTTGAACGGTTTCGTCGGTGAGTTGGGCAAAGTTTGTGTACCAGGAGCCAATAGCTTCAAATTGGGCTGGCATAAGCGCACAGACAACTTCGTCAACTTCTGGTTGCAGCAGGTCGCAGGCTTGGGGTGAGGCGACGGGTATGGCGACGATTATTGTGGCTGGTTTTTGCTGGTGCAGGGCGGTGGCGGCGGCTTGCATAGTTGAGCCGGTTGCCATGCCGTCGTCTACAAGGATGACGTGCTGGCCTTCGACGTTAAAGGCAGGCCGTTGCTGGCGATAGGTTTGTTCGCGGCGGGCCAACTCTTGCTGCTCCCGGTTCATCACGTCGTGGATCTGTGGGCCACTGATGGGGATGTTGCGCACGACCTGGGAGTTTATGACGCCGGTGCCGCCGGAGGCGATGGCTCCCATTGCGAGTTCTTCGTGGCCGGGTACGCCGAGTTTGCGCACGACGAAGACATCGAGAGGTATGTTGAGCAGGCGGGCTATTTCGTAGCCAACAGGGATGCCTCCTCGTGGGAGGGCAAGGACAAGGCTTTGGGGGGCGTTGGTGTGTTGCGTCAGTTTTGCGGCCAGCATTCGGCCGGCTTCGTGGCGGTCGCGAAAGGGTTGCATGGGTTGTGTCTCCTTTTTGTGTTGAAAGTACGGTTTGTGTCTTTGTTTTGATTCTTGGCAAGAAATGTGCCGGGGGCGGGGGAGCGAGGGAGCGGGGGAGCTCACATGGGGAGACTTTTTCGAGGAAAAGAACCCCGTTGG
>CAYFVX010000193.1:0-7315 GCA_964346425.1 uncultured Chloroflexaceae bacterium
GAGCCACTGCAATGCGCTCTATCGCACCAGTTTTCGCAACTCTTCACCCGAACATGGTATGAGTTGTAAACGAGATACTGTGCATGTCTTTCCAAGAGCCTTAACTATCAGGTGCTTGTTTTACATTTGTGCAGGGACTGCTGTACCGTCCACCGTCTCCCGTCTAATATCCCACTTCGTTGATAAAATCAACACCCCCTCATAATTTCTCACCTATCTCTCAACTCTCATGCTCTTGCACAACAACAAATCTCTCGTTATTATAAGCATGAGCAAGAAAATCAGAATATTTCATACGCTATGCAGCAGTTCTAAACAAGAGTTGCACCGTATCTACCTATATTAAACATTCCTGTTCTGCCAATTTTATCTCTGTAGCATACACAACTCAAATCAAACTGCTTTACTCATGGCCTCCAATGCCATACTTCTGGTATTTCGGGGAGCATGCCACGTTATCTTGCAAAAAAGGGGCGCATTACACCGACATATCCCGAATAACACCATGTAATTGCCCACCAGAGTCATGGGTATCCCATTCTGCTGCACAGATTAGCAGAAAATGAAGAGAAAAATCACGTTTCAGTCAGTTTTAAAGATTACAATTAGAGGAAACACTATGAACATGCTCTCTACAGTTCAAGAAGCACACGTACTGGTTATTGAGGATAACCCTGACAACTTGCTGGTGGCTACACACTTACTCCGTCTGGCCGGGGTCAAATACATTAACTCACGCGCATCGGGATATCAAGGCATCAAACTCGCCGAAACGCTGCCCCGTGTTGACTTGATTTTGCTGGATATCCAGTTGCCGGGCGAAGATGGGTATGAAATACTGCAACGCATCCGGCAACATCCCGTTTTGCACCAGACAACCGTGCTCGCGGTAACCGCAAACATCTTACCCCAGGATGAACAAAAGGCCCGCGATGCCGGATTTGACGGCTTTATTGGGAAACCCCTCGATCCCATGCATTTTCCGCAGCAGATACAGGATGTGCTGCAAGGGCAAACCATCTGGCACCCCCGATAGCCAGGCAAAGGAACTATATTATGGGAAAACAAAGCCTGCAACCACTCGACGAAACCGCTTCGTCTGATACCCCACCGGCCAGAGGAACTACAGCATTGCGCCGATTGAGCCTGGGATTCAAGGCAAATCTCATTATTATCACTATCTTCGGCACCCTGCTGATGGTGTGTGTCCTCCTGATCAACCTGATTACCAACACCATGGTCAAACACATTGGGCACCAGCTTGCTCACCAGGAAACACTCCTGGTGCAAAGCCAGATGGAACAGACTGCCCAACTCCTGGTGAAAGATAGTGTGCTGCTGGCAAATGCACCGGGTCTGGTCGAAATCGTGCGCCAGGAAGATGAAGATCGTGCAGCGAATTTTCTCATCTCCAGTTCAGTGCCCGACTACTTTACCGATATTGACCTCTTCACTATCCTTGCAGTTTTTCTTGTTCTGTCAAGCTGAAGATGATGAGAACCAACAAGAACGCACATTGACAAAATGGCACCTCTTGGCGTTCTTGGCGTTCTTGGCGGTTGAAGTCCGAAAATCTGCAAAGGTAGTGCTCTTCAATAGCGCAGGGGAACGCATTGTTGACCTGGATGAAGAAACGACAACTGAGCAATTGAACATCCAGGAAGACCAGTTAATGCAGATTGCTATGACCGGCCAGAACGTTACCGTCATCAGATTGGATGATGATGACGATGACGATGCCGAAGAAACGACATCATCTCATGAGGAGGAGGAAGAAGGATCGCTGGAACTCTTGCTCTCGGTGGGGGTTCCGATCTCCGCCCCCGAAACGGGCGAAGCCATTGGCGCAATCACCACCGGTCGTGTCATTGATGAAGCTTTCCTCGAATCGCTGGTCTTTGGCAAGGAGGGGGTCGGTGTGCTGTGCTTCTATGAAAACGAACTGGTGACCAGCGCACTGAATGGCATCGGCATGGAGGATCCTGCAGGAGATAACGCACACGTAGATACTACCATCAATGCCATCAAACTGACCAATGCAGAAGCACAAGACATCACCATCGGCGAACAACCGCTGGTATTGGACAATGTGCCCTACGCTCTGGGCTATGTTCCCCTGATGTTGGAGGGACCGAACCTCGCCGATACCAGGCTGGTGATACTGGTGAGTCTACAACCCCTGACAGCCTTTCAAAATCAGCTTACCACCGCTTTAATGCTCGCATTCTCCGTGCTCATTGGGCTGGGGCTTATCGTGATGTCGTTCTTTGTCCGGGGAAGCGTCACAGCCCCGCTCCGCAAACTCCAGGCGGCCGTTGGCACTATCGCCAATGGCGACTACCAACAGCGAGTCGCCGTAACAACGGAGGATGAGGTCGGCAAACTGGGCGACGCCTTCAACACGATGACCAACCGACTGAAAGATTTGCACAGCAACCTGACGGAACGTAACACAGAGCTTTCTCTGGCTCTGGACGATGCTCGCACGGCGCGTGAAACCGCCGAACGGGCCAACACGATGAAATCGCAGTTTCTCGCCAATATGTCCCACGAACTGCGCACCCCGCTGAACTCCATTACCATAGCACTACCTTCCTTCGGTATATAGTGGATAGTGAATAGTGGGCAGAACGCTACTCGCTACCCATCAATGGTCGAGCGTTCCAAAACTCCATCGCGCTAACACCCCATCGCCCCGTCGCTCCATCGCCTCAAAGGGGTATATTTCGCACCGGTCTTGTCCCTTTGCAAAGGGAGAGACGACTACGGCAGGTGTTTGTCCCTGTCTACCATCCACAGTCCATCGTCTACCGTTCCCCTTTAAACGATCCATCGCCCCGTCGCTCACACCGGAAAACCCTGCAAGCCCAACTCACCGCGCAGACAGGAAATCTCACCCGCGTGGATATTGGTATGACCAAGCACAATCAGCAACAAATATTGCATCAGCGGCATTTCGCTCATGCCAGCCCGTGTCGCGTCCACCGCGTGAAACAGATCTTCATCCGAGAGCGAAGCCAGGTATTTATCCGTGCTGGCATACACCGCCTTTGCATACTCGCGCAACTGCTCCAGGTCTATCTGCACACGGCGAGACCACCCCGACCAATCCGGCAACCCCTCCTGACCCGGCATCGGCGGCAGTTCGCTCAATCCCAGTTTGCCCTGCCATTCGGTAGAGACATACAGCGGCATAGAGTTTCTGAGCATCGCATTGACCACTCCATCCTGGCTGATCAGCACATGCGCATACGTGGCCCCAATCGGATTGGCATTGCCGGCTGGTATCCAGTGCAGTTGCTCATGCGTCAGGTCCTTCACGGTAAATTCCATCAGTTTGGACGCCTGGGTAAACGCGTTGCGCAGCACATCGCGGATATTTGCTTCTGCCATGAGTTCGGTCCTTTCATTTGCTAAAAATTACTGGTAGGGTTCCCATTGAGGGGTGACACCCTCAACGGGGGTCCCCTGCGGGTGTGTGAGGGAACCAGGTTCCCTCACGCTCCCCTTTGGAGTGGGGTGTATGGTTTTTTCGACGAAGTCGAAAAAACCATACACCCCACCAGAATGGGCTGGCACGCCCCTGCGTGCATGTTTTGCCCGTTTGCAAGCGGAACTTGCAGCGGGGTGAACCCCATTGAGGGGGTGACACCGCAATGCCCTTCAAATACAGAGGCAGCACTGCGGCGGCATTCTCCATTCTCCATTCTCCATTCCCCATTCTCCATTTTTCATGCGCGGAGGGTCGCGCCTACCTCACGCTCTAGCAGGCTGGCAATCTTCTTGCGCACCTTCACCAGCGCATCATCGCTGAGCGTGCGGTCGGGGGCACGAAACACCAGCCGATAGGCCAGGCTACGCTTGCCCTCACCGATTTGCGGACCGCTGTACACATCGAACAACGTCTGCGCCTCCAGCAAATCGCCGGCCCCCAGCGCAATAAGCGAGGCAACGCGTTCGGCAGGTACCTCACTCCCAACTACAATTGCCAGGTCTTGCACCGTCGCCGGGTAGCGCGAAACAGGCGCGTAAGATGGCGGTTGCACCAGCGCAAACAGCTTGTCGAGATTTACCTCGGCGGCGGTGACACGCGACACCTGAAACTCAAACCGTTCACAGGCATCCGGATGCACTTCACCCAGCACCCCCACCGCCTCGCTGTGATATTCCACCTTACCCTTCTTCTTTTTCTTCTTCTTGCCCGTCTCCTCTGCAGCTGGCTCAACAGGCGTGTGCAGCAGCAGTGTGGCGGCGCGGCCCGGATGAAACCGCTCATCATCCGTCAATGGCGCAAACGAGACCCGCTCGCGCAAACCAAGCTGCTCCAGCAATGTCTCGATGACACCTTTTATGTCAAAAAAGTCAAGCACCGCCTGCCCATTGTTCCCCTGTGCCAGCGACCAGTTGAGCGGTACACGAGAGCCGGCCAGCGCAATGGCGAGATGGCGCGGTTCCGCTGGCAACCACTCCTCGCTACCGGCTGGATGCTCACCGGTGGTGGGCAAAAACACATGCCCAATTTCAAACAGACCAGCCCGCTCGCGCTCATACAGATTGTTCACCAGTGCTTCCAGCAGCGTGGGCAGCAAACTGCGCTGCAAATACTCACGCTCTGGCGAAACCGCATTCGTGAGACGCAGATAGCGGCTGGCAACCGCCTCAGAAGGATTCAGCTTTGCTACGGCTTCCATGCTCGTCAGCGAATAGGTGATAACATCGTGCAACTGACATCCCGTCATAATATCGCGCACACGGTCGGTAAGCTCGACTTCCGGGTGGGCATCTCCTCTAGGTATCTCATCGCGCAGCAGCGTCGAGGGCACTTTTTCATAACCATAGACCCGCGCTATCTCCTCGCACAGTTCCGCCAGACAGGAGACGTCCTGGCGGAAAGAAGGAACAGAAACCCGCACAAACGAAGCATCCAACCCCATCCAGATAGCATAACCCACCAGATCACCCATTACCTCATCGCCATGCACTTCGCAGGAGAAGCCCAGCGAGCGCAACATCTCGGCAATATCGTAGGCCGTCAGCCGCACCCCGACAATACGCTGCACTTCGGCGGGTGGCAGGTCAAGCACGGGAGTTTCCCAGGGATGCGCATACACATCCACCAACCCCTGCGCCACCACACCACCAGCCAGCGTGCGCATCAGCTCCAATGCCCTGCGCTGCGCTACCACACCAACTTCAATATCCACGCCGCGCTCAAACCGCCGCGATGCCTCACTGGGTATCTTAAACGCCTGCGCCGTGCGCCGTATCTGGCCCGGCTCCCAGATAGCTGCCTCCAGCAGAATGCGCGTCGTGGTATCGCTCACTTCGCTCGATTCACCACCCATCACACCAGCCAGCGCGAGTGCGCCCGTCGGGTCGCACACGAGCAGCGGCGGGTTCGGGTTGCTGCCATCAGGATGCAGATTGTGCTGCTTGCCATCCAGCGTCGTCAACTGCTCATCGGGCTGCGCCAGCCGCACCACCAGATGCTGGTCATGCACACAATCCGCATCAAAGGCATGCGTCGGCTCACCCCATTCGAGCATCACATAGTTGGAGATATCCACAATATTATTGATGGGTCGCATACCGGCATACGTCAGCCGCCGCTGCATCCAGGCAGGCGATGGGCCAATCGTGATGCCTTCTATCAGGCCAGCCGTAAACCGTGGGCACAACCGCGTTTCCTCGACCGTCACCTTCACCCGTCCCTCAACAGGTGCCCCATCCATCTGCACCTGCGGGTCAGGAATATGCAACTGTGCGCCGGTCAGTGCAGCTACCTCCCGCGCAATACCAACCATCGAAAGACAGCGGGCCAGATTGGGGGTTATATCAATATCCAGCACCACGTCGCCCAGCAGGTCACACAGCGGCATACCGATGGGCGCATCATCTTCGAGAAACAGAATACCCTCGTGCTCTTCGCTGATACCCAATTCTTTCTCGCTACACAGCATGGCATCGCTCATCACCCCGCGCACCGGTCTCCCCTTGAGCGTGGTAATCTCCCAGCCCTCTTTATGCCCATCGTAGAGCCTGGCACCCTCTCTGGCAAAGACCGCTCGGAGCGGATGCGTCAAAGGCCCCTGGTCTTTGTAGGGAAACAGGTTGGGTGCGCCGGTCACAACCGTATGTGGCTGCCCCGCCCCATACTCCACCTCCGCCAGCACCAGCATATCCGCGTTGGGGTGGGAGCGCACTTCCAACACATTGGCAACCAGAATCTTGTCACGCTCCCAGGGCAATTCGGCACCCTCAACGCCAATATAGCGTATTTCGGCCACTTCCAGGCCAGCCATGGTTATGACATGCGCCAGTTCTTCCGCCGAAAGCGTGATATCCACAAAATCCTTGAGCCAGTTCAACGGCGCTTTCATAGTTCTCCTTACTTCTTCTCGCGAAACAACATCTGCAACGAATAGCGAAAACCGGGGATAACCTCGCCCCCCTCCAGTTCATCATCCAGACCCAGGTGTCGTGCATAGTTTTGCTCGGCCTGGTATTCCACCACCATCTTTGCCGAAGGATAGACCAGCCAGACCAACCGTGTCCCGGCATTGAGATAGTCTTGCACTTTCTGCTGAATGTCCACCGCTGTTTCGGACGGGGAAATAATTTCAACCGCCAGATCAGGAGCAATCGGCCAGAAACCGGCCTGCTGCGCGGGCGGCGGAATATGCTTGCTGGCAACAAACGCCACACCTGGCGCACGTATAACCTGCTCTGGTTCGGATTGGAGGACAAACCCTGGTTCAGAAACATACACCTCACCCAGATCATGCGCCTCTACATAGTCTGCAAGAACACGGTCCCGTCTGGAGGCAAAACGCCCCTGCACCGGACTGGCAGGACTCATCATGAGCAATTCCCCTCGCACGAGTTCATAGCGGTTTTCATCACCAGCCAGATTATATAAATCTTCTACCGTCCAGGGGCGGCCCGGCGGCGGCAAACGCACTGGCTCAGCCCGCATCAGTTCGGGAAGCAGCAAAAGCTGTTTATTCACAACGGCCGGTGTCATACAATTTCCCCTTTACCTCAACACTGCTGATGCTACCCATTGCGCTCTGTGGAAAACGTCCCCTGATCAACCGGAAACTATAGCCTACCCATGCATGCCTGTCAAATCAAGGACAGACAGTAAAATGTTCGCATTCGCAGGAAAGGAAAAAAGAGACGGGCAACCAATTTGTCCCATTCCTGCTTCCAGCCCTGCCCGGCTCTTTGCGTCTTTGCGCCTTTGCGTGAGGCCCTTCCCTCACATGTGGAGACTTTTTCGAGGAAAAGAACCCCGTTGGGAATCGTAGCAGCG
>CAYFVX010000194.1:0-7243 GCA_964346425.1 uncultured Chloroflexaceae bacterium
CGGCGGCAATCCGTTTCCTATGCCCGGCGTCAATAAGGAGGTTATTCAAGGGGTGTACCTACACGACGAAGCCACCATCAGCGGCGATGTTGCCATTTTTGGGGGTGAAGGCTCGATTGACAGCGCAATAGGTGGCGACCTCCACGCGTTTATGGGCACGCTCACCCTGGCAGGTGTCATAGATGGCAATGCCGAGCTGGGTGGCGACACTATCCAGGTGGTTGATACTGCCACAGTGGGTGGCAACCTTACCTATAAAAGCGACAAGCCAGTGGAAATACCCGAAGGAGTGGCCTCTAACGTCGAATACATTCAACCCGATCCCACTGATGCAGAAGAAAGCTCCAACCCGGTGAGTGCGGTTCTTGGCTGGTTGTGGCGCACCATGCTCATTCTCGTAGGCTTCATTATCCTGGGCGCACTCATCCTGCGCTTTGGCCCAAAGATGCTCACCCGCCCGGCCAACTCCATCAACGAGCAGCCGGTGAAGACAGGACTATCCGGTCTGCTGGCAACCTTGCTCTTTTTCTTCATTCCGCTGGCCTCACTGTTGCTGGTGGTACTGATGATTATTTTTGCTGGCTGGTTCCCCGGTCTCGTGCTGGGTATCTTCCTCTTCAGCACGCTGGCAATGATCTGGTTCCTCAGTCCGCTGGTGACTGGCATGTGGCTGGGGCAGAGACTTGGGCCAGTGCTTGGCCGCGAGCGCAACAGCATGGTGGCGTTGCTGGCCGGTGTTGTGCTCATTGTGTTGCTGACACGTATTCCGGTCATCGGCATGATTGTTTCCCTGCTCAGCTTCATCTTTGCGATGGGTGGCTTGCTGATGGCAAACCGCACCAACCCACCGCAGCAACCGCAGGCGACCACCAGCCCGGCGTAGGACTGGTTCAAAGGGGGACCGTAGACGATGGACCGCAGACCGTGGACAAGCGCATCGGACGCCTGCCGACTGGTAACTGTTCACATTCACGGGAAAGGAAACGAGCCGCGCACGTCAGTAAGCGGATATTTCCCGTTCGTAAGCACATTTTGTCCGCTCCCTCACGGTCGCGGCTCGTCTGTTTGCCTCATTTCTGAACATTTACGCCGACTGCTGATTTGTACAAAAAGAAAGATGCAAGTATAATGAGCTTTAAGAACAAAGAAATACTATGCGAATCTTCGGGGCAGGGTGCAATTCCCGACCGACGGTATGGTGTGTCAACAACACCAAGCCCGTGACCCGTGGAAAGCTGATATGCTTTCAATGCTCTGGAAGTCAATGTCCAGCGCAACGGTGGATCTGGTGCAAAGCCAGAGCCGACGGTAACAGTCCGGATGGGAGAAGATTCAGCACGTGAACGTTGCCACATAAGCAACATCCTCTGGATTTTGTGCCTGCTACCAATAGGTTTCCAGCAAGAGGATACGATGGTTGTGTGTGAATTCTGACGTTGTATGTTGCTGAAATACAGCTCCGAAGATACCACTTCGGAGCTTTTTTGTATGCCTGAACATACCCATTTTATGCTGCATGCCCTTGCGCTGGCACAGCAGGCAGCAGGATATACCAGCCCCAACCCAATGGTGGGAGCTGTTATTGTACGCAATGGCAGCATTGTCGGCGAGGGCTACCACCTGCGTGCCGGCTTACCCCACGCAGAAATAGGCGCACTGCAAACTGCTGGAGATGCGGCAAACGACGCAACACTCTATGTCACGCTTGAACCCTGTAACCACCATGGACGTACCCCTCCCTGTACGGAAGCAATCATCAAAGCAGGCATTTCGCGCGTTGTCTATGCCATCCCAGACCCCAACCCCCAGGTCATCGGTGGTGGACACCAGCGATTGCAACAGGCTGGTATCGAAGTCATCCGTGGTGTTTGTGCAGAAGAAGCACAGGAACGTAACCGCTTCTTCCTGCACCACAGTACCACCGGTCTTTCCTATGTGATTGCCAAATACGCCATGAGCCTGGATGGAAAAATAGCCACCCATACGGGCCATAGCCGGTGGATTACCGGCCCGGCCGCACGGAAGCGGGTGCATATGCTGCGCCATGAGGTTGATGCGCTACTCGTTGGTATTGGAACCGTTATTGCAGATAACCCCCGATTGACCACCCGCCTCGATTATATCGAGCCAGCCCATCCGCTACGAGTGATACTCGATAGCAAAGGGCGTCTACCATTGGATGCGCAGGTGCTTAGCTCTACGATGCCTGGCAAGACCCTCATAGCCACCACGCAAGCTATGCCACGAGAGTATGAAAAATCTCTGACAACACACAATCCAGCTATTGAAGTCATCCGTCTCCCAACTACTCCTGATGGCCGGTGTAATATCAGCCAGTTGCTGGAAGTACTGGGCAAACGACAGATACAGAGTGTGCTGGTGGAAGGGGGAAGCACGGTGCTTGGCACCTGTTTCGATACAAAGCTCATCAACGAAGTCTGGGCATTTCTGGCTCCTGTCATTATTGGCGGGCAACATGCCCCATCGCCTCTAGGAGGACAGGGTATTGCGCATATGCAGGAGGCTCTGCGGCTCACCTCTATGACACTCGAGTACATAGGAGAAGATATGCTTCTACGCGGACGTATCGTATAGCTGTCAGTAAGGAAAACAAGGAGAGAAGGGACCCACCCAATGTTCACAGGAATTGTGGAAGAAATCGGCACAGTGCAACAAATCTACCCCTCACAACACGGCTATGCTCTGAAAATTGCCTGCAGTGACGTATTGGAAGACAGCCGTACTGGTGATAGCATTGCGGTCAATGGTGTTTGCCTGACCATAACCGCGCTGTCAAAAACCTGTCTGACAGCGGGGCTTGCACCCGAAACCCGTGCTCGCACCAATCTGACCCATCTGCGGTTGGGAAATCCGGTCAATCTGGAGCGAGCCATCACCCCCACCACCCGCATGGGCGGTCACTTTGTGCAGGGCCACATTGATGAAACCGGCCATGTCATTGGCAAGCGAACAGATGAGGATGCATTATGGGTAACCATTGGAGCTACTCCCTCGCTGCTACGCTATGTTGTACCAAAGGGGTTTGTTGCCCTGGATGGTACCAGCCTGACAGTCGTCTCAGTGGGACACGACTGGTTCGATGTGACGATTATTGCGTATACTCAGCAGCATACGATATTGCCACAACAATCACCTGGCTACGAGGTAAACATTGAGGTAGACATTCTGGGCAAATATGTCGAGAAACTGATGACGCATTCCCAGGCGCAGCAATCAAGCATAACGTTCGACAAATTGGTAGAGTATGGATTTGCATGAGCAGGAAGGAGATATGCATGCTTGTTTCAGCAGAGACCGCTATCGCTGACTTCAAAGCTGGAAAATTTGTCATCATTGTGGATGACGAAGAACGAGAGAATGAGGGTGACCTGGCAATCGCTGCCGAGTTTGTGACTGCAGAAGCCGTGAATTTCATGATTATCTATGGACGCGGGTTGGTCTGTATCGCAATGGATGGCTCTCTGCTTGACCGGTTGCATATTCCGTTGATGATTCCCCCCATGAGCAACCGCTCAGGATATGGGACAAATTTTACCCTCTCTGTTGAGGCAAAACATGGGGTTACCACTGGTATCTCAGCCAGTGATCGGGCACGGACTATTCAGGTATTGGTGGACCCACAGAGCACCCCTGACGATATAGTGATGCCCGGCCACATCTTTCCCCTGCGAGCACAACCTGGCGGTATACTTGAACGCCGGGGACAGACCGAGGCAAGTGTTGATCTTGCCCGTCTTGCGGGGCTTACGCCCGCCGGGGTTATCTGTGAGATTATTGATGCAGATGGGACGATGGCGCGGATGGAATCATTGCAACAGTTTGGCAAAAGCCATGGCATTAACATCGTAACGATTGAAGCACTTGCCCGCTACCAGCAGGCGCAAACAGGAACAAACCAGCTCTGCCCATTGCCGGCAAGCAGAGAACTGGTTACTCGTCAGAGCACTGCCCGTCTGCCCACCATATACGGAGATTTTCTCGCTTCGGTGTATCGCGACCTACAGGGGAAAGAGCATATTGCGCTCTCTATGGGAAATATAGCCAGTGGAGAACCACCGCTGGTTCGGCTGCATTCTGAGTGTCTGACTGGCGATGCGTTTGGTTCGCTCCGTTGCGATTGTGGGTCACAGTTACAGATGGCTTTGCAGCGCATCGCGCAGCAAGGACGCGGCGTTGTGCTCTATCTCCGGCAGGAAGGACGCGACATAGGATTGGGTAACAAAATACGTGCCTATGCTCTGCAGGATGGGGGGATGGATACCGTTGAGGCAAACTGTGCGCTGGGGTTTCCTCCAGACGCACGCAATTACACCACGGCGGCAACCATATTACACGATATGGGCGTACACAGTTTACGTCTGCTGACCAACAATCCTGACAAAATCAGCGGGCTGGAACAACATGGCATACGGGTCATTGAACGGGTATCCCACGAGGCTCCATTGCATGTGCAATCGCTCGGTTATTTAGCGACAAAGGCGCAAAAAATGGGACATGTACTCTGTTTTACCCGACAGGATTTCTGGCAAGATGGAGAAGGGAGGATATGAGCATACTATGGGACAGACATTTTCGGGCAATCTGGTCGGCACGGGGGTTAAAGCAGGCATTGTCATCGCTCGCTGGAATGACTTCATAGGAACCAGGCTCCTGGATGGTGCAAAAGATGCGCTGTTGCGTCACGATGTCCGCGAAGAAGATATTGACGTCGTGTATGTACCTGGCAGTTTTGAGATACCGCTCGCTGCGCAAAAGATGGTTGCCAGCCAACGATATGATGCGGTCATCTGTCTGGGGGTTCTCATCCGTGGCAGTACCCCGCACTTTGAATATATCGCTAACGAAACCAGCAAAGGGATTGCACAAACGTCCTGGCAGAGTGGCATTCCGGTCACGTTTGGCGTCATCACGGCTGAAACGATTGAGCATGCAATTGAACGGGCTGGCAGCAAAGCCGGCAACAAAGGGGTTGAAGCGGCACTGGCAGCTATTGAAATGGTAAATGTACTGCGCCAGTTTGCACAGGCTACGGGGTAGGCGTCTGCTCACAAGTATAGACTTTTTTGTCAACCGTAGGGGTTTGCCGCTGGCAAACCCCTACGCTCTACCTACTTCCACACCGTCGCCAGATACACCCGGTGCATTCCTGTCGTCTGCCCAACAACATCAACATCAACGCGCACCCGCGTACTATTGCCATCCTCATCCGTGACCGTCACCTCAAAGCTATCTGCCCCGACATACCCTTCATCTGGCGTGTACGTCACCGTCCCGTCCTCATTGATCGTCACCGAACCATGCGCAGGATCACTCACATCCGTGATATGGACAGACTGCCCATCCCGATGACTCACCTGCGAAAGGATATCCAGCGTCATCGAGGTGTTCCCCGTCACTGTGATAGCCAGCGTACCGGGCGCAATCATCAACGCTTTTGGCCCATCCACCGTCACCGTGTACGTATCGGAAATCCCTGGTTTCTCGGTCTGATCACTGGAAGCCCATGCCGTATTGACCACGTCAATCGCAAAGTTGGGCACCACCCGAATAGCTATCTGCGCCGTCTGCGTGATATGCCCACACGTTCCAAGCGTCCCCACATCACAGCGTACCGTTCCATCCTGCTCTTCACAGGTCCCACGGTCTGTCTGCACCGCCACAAAGTCCAACCCGGCAGGTAACGTATCCGTCACCACCACATTGGTAGCCAGCGGGTCGTTCTCGCTGTTGCAATTGAGCAGCGTTAGCGTATAGGTGAAGGGTTGCTTGAGCGAAGGCATATCTGGTGCGGCACTCTTATTGAGCGACAATCCACGGTATCCTTCTACTACCGAAGAAACCTGGATTTCATTGTTCGCCGGGTTGCTATCCTGCTCATATGCCTGCACACTGGCATTGTTGGTAAGTTTGCCAACGGCTGGTGGTCGCGGCGTCACGTTGATCGTCACCGTCACCTGCGAGCCAGCGATTATGCGCCCGAGATCGCACGTGACCATTCCTCCATCAGCCAGTTCCTCCGTCGCTGAATGCGTACAGGTGCCCTGGCTGGCCGAAGCCGTGCCAAACACCACATAGTCTGGCAACGTATCCACCAGTTCTACCTGGGTGGCGACCTGGGGGCCAGTATTGGCTACCACCAGCGTATAGGCAAGCCGATGACCCACCAGCACCGGGTTGGGAGTTGCAGATCCGCTCAATGCCAGGTCAGCAACACTCGTCTGCCCCGACCCTGCCTCGACGGTAATCGTTACCGTCGCAACGCTGGACACCGCCGTCCCATCGTCTACTTGATAGGTGAAACGATCTTCGCCCGTAAAACCGTCCGCCGGCGTGTAGGTGAAGGAGCCGTCACTCTTGAGCGCGAGGCTGCCATGCTGGACACTATTCACCAGTACCACCTCCAGCGCATCCCCTTCTGCATCGCTATCATTTGCCAACAGACCGTTTTCTTTGGGAACCGTCAGGGGCGTATCTTCATTTGTGCTGTAGCTGTCTGACGTAGCCTGCGGTGCATCGTTGATGGCGTTGATGGTAATGGTTACGTTCACTTCTTCTGACTGCACCCTGCCATCCGTGACTTTGTAGGTGAAGCCATCGCTCCCACTATAGTCTGCGGCTGGCGTGTAGCTGAAGGAACCATCGTCTGCAAGCGCAAGTGTGCCATGCGCAACGTCATCTTCCAGCACGGCAGATAACGTATCCCCCCGGTCCACATCGCTATCATTTGCCAGCACGCCATTGGCGGCGGAAACCGTCAGGGTGGTATCTTCATTGGTCGTGTAGCCTTCATCATCCTGCGCCACTGGCGCGTCATTCACGGCCCCCACGACGATGGTTACCGTGGCCTTTGTTTCCGAATCAACCGAGCCATCATTGGCATAGTAGGTAAAGCTATCGCTGCCATTGAAGTTTGCCTGGGGCGTGTAGGTGAACGAGCCATCATCGGCAAGCGTAAGCGTGCCGTGCGCGACGTCATCTTCCAGCACGGCAGATAATGTATCCGCAGCATCCACATCGCTATCGTTCGCCAGCACCCCCTCTGCTACGGAAACGGTGAGCTTCGTATCTTCATCTGTCTGGTAGCTCCCATCATCCTGTGCCACGGGCGCATCATTCACTGCTTCCACAGTGATATTGACCGTAGCGACTGTTGTCGAATCCGCCGTCCCATCATTGGCATAGTAGGTAAAGCTATCGCTGCCATTGAAGTTTGCCTGGGGCG